>JAMPYE010000018.1 GCA_023700825.1 Thermoanaerobaculia bacterium
CCAAAAGCCCCGCGCGCGAGCGCGGGGCTTTTGGTTTGTGGGGCGGAGTTGTTAGTTGTTAGTTGTTAGTTGTTAGTTGTTAGTTGTTAGAAAAACCAACTATCGTATTCGTGTCAACACAATCTTTGTTTAAATAGAAGATTATTCATTGGTATTGTTGTAACTTAAATACGGCAATGTTCTAACAACTAACAACGCCCATCCCATACCGCTACGGCCGCCCCACGCGGGTCCGGTGCTTCCGTGATCGGACGGCCTACGACGACGTAGCTCGCGCCGGCTTCCACCGCTTCCGTCGCGCTCATCGTTCTCTTCTGGTCTCCGGCCACGTCGCCGGCGCCCCGAATGCCGGGCGTCAGAATCACGAACTCCGGGCCGCAGGCTTCGCGAATCGCGCGAATCTCGCGCGGCGAGGCCACGACGCCGTCGAGCCCGGCATCCTGCGCGAGCCGCGCGAGCCGCAGGACGCTCGTCTCGGAACCGTGCGCGAAGCCCACCTCGGCGAGATCGTCGTCACCGAGGCTCGTGAGCACCGTGACTCCGAGGAGAATCCCCTCGCCCTTCGGCATCGCGTCGCGGCACGCCCGCATCATCGCGGCTCCTCCCGAAGCATGTACGTTTACGATCGACGCGCCGAGACTGCGCGCTTCGGCAACCGCGTGACTCGCGGTGTTGGGGATGTCGTGGAACTTGAGGTCGAGGAAGACCTTGTCGCCGCGCTCGACGAGCGCGCGCACGATCGACGGGCCGTTCGCCACGTACGCCTGGAGCCCGATCTTGAGCATGCCCGCGACGCCGCGAACGGCAGCGGCCAGCGACAGAATGTCGGAGCGCGACGAGCGGTCGAGCGCGACGACGAGACGTTCCTTCATCGGAGACTCCTTCTGCCCGCGCGACACGAGCGCCGGCTCGCGGCGCAATGTACTTCGCCGCGCGGCCCGCGGCAACCTGCGCATAAACGTCGAGGCGGCCCGGGAGCCGCCTCGCGCGAACTTCCGTTTCGGTCGAGCTCTACTGCCGCGCCACGACGATCAGCATCAGCGCCCGGTTGCTCTCGGGGAGCTTCGAGGCGCCGAGGATCACTGTCTGTCCTACTTTCAGGTTCAACGTCGTCTTCAGCACTTCGGTCAGTTCCTTCTTGCCGGCCGCGGTCTGGTGATAGCGGCCGAGCTGGAAGTCGCTCACCTGGACCGTTCCCGTGACCGGGTCGTACTCGCCGATCGTGAAATCGGCGTGGTAGGCGCCGTCGACGTCGCGGCGGACCACATCGCCCTCTCGTCCGGCCACGGCGAGCTCACCGAGCTTCTCGAACGAGTTGAATCGCAGCACTCCGGCGAGTTTCGTGGAGACTTCGCGCAGATCCTCCGGAACGGCAGGCGGATTGCCGGTGACACGCCCCGCCGCCACGAGCTTGAGCTCGAGCTTGAACGTGCGCGAAGGGACGTCGTAGTCCTCGATCGCATCGGCGATGCGGCTCACGTTGTCGGAGCGATCCGTCACCACGAGCGTGTTCGCCCCTGCCTGGATCGAGACCGAACCTCCGGAGCTCACGAGCGGGCGGACCATCTGCGCGGCCTTGTCGGCACTCTTGAACTTGAACTTGAAGGTCTGGACCACGACCTTGCCGTCCGCCTGCTGGGCGAGGGCGCCGAAGGCGGCCAAGGTGAAAATCAGGGTGAACAGCACAAATCGCTTCATAGATCCGCCGGAAGCGACTCGTCAAAGATCATGACGACCTTCAAGTCGCTCGTTTCTTCAGAAGGAACCTCGATGATCGTAGCGGTCGACGAGGAGTAGTTCTCGACCACGGGACGGGTCGAGACAGAGAAGGACGTCGTCGCGGGCGCGGAGGCGATCGACGCCACCGGCACCTGCGGCCCCAAGCCGCGATCGGCGCCCGGCCAGAAGAGCGTTCCCGACACGACCGCGATCGTTGCCGCCGCGGCGATCGCCCAGCGCTGCGCCGGCGCAAAGCGCCGGCGCGCGTCGACGAGTTTCTCGGTGCCGCGGAATCGAACGTCCTGCATCACCCCGGCAACGAAGGCGTCCACGCCTTCCGGAGGGTCGATCTCGCCGCCCAGACCGCGAAACATGAGGTCCGGATCGACGGAGATTGCGTGGTTCAGGCACGCCTCGCACGAGCGCAGGTGTGCGAGCGCATCGGGGCCGGGCTCAGTCTCCGGCGCAAGGCTCGCGCGAAACTCGTCGCATCTCATGCTTCGTTCTCCTTCCAGAGGCTGGCGTACTCGGGAAACCGGCGGCGCAGTTCCTTCTGCATCGTCTTGCGAGCGTTGAAGAGGTGATTGCGGACCGTCGACTCCTTCGTCCCCAGAATCCTCGCGATCTCGGCGAGCTGGAGGTCTTCCATCGCGTGCATCACGAAAATCGTCTTCTGCTTCGGCGAGAGCGCTCTCGAGACCTGCTCGAAGACCGCTTCCACTTCCTTGTGCTGAATGTCGCGCCCCTGCCCGGGGTCTTCGCTCGTCTTGACCAGTCGAAGGCTCGAATTGATCGTCGCGTCACGTGACTGCCGGCCGCGGATGAAATCGATCGCGACGTTCGAGGTCATCCGGTAGAGCCAGGTGTCGAACGCGTAGCCCGCGTCGTACTTGCCGAGGTTCTCCCAGAGCTTGACGAATACGAGCTGGGCCACGTCCTTGGCATCCTCGCGGTTCCCCAGGATCCGGCAACAGAGCCCGAAGACCTTGCTGGTCTTGCGACGGACGAGCTCCTCGAACGCCGAGGGATCCCCCGACCGGCTCGCTTCCACGAGTTGCCGGTCGTCTCGCGTTTCGGCAGTATCCATCTTCATCAGGCGCAGTCGGGCCAGCATCGCACCTGATACGGCGGGTGGAGCCGGCCCGTCTATGGTATACGCGCCGGAAGGGCCAGGAATTACGCAAATCCTTCGAGGCGCTCCGCTTTTCGACGTTGCATGCGAAGCTCCCGAGACCGTAGAATCCGGTAAACTGCGGCTTCAGAGGAGAGCATGAGGGTACTGGTCGTCGGTCAGGGTGGGCGCGAGCACGCGATCTGCTGGAAGCTCAAGCAGTCCCCGCAGGTCAAGGAAGTCTACGCCGCTCCCGGGAACGGCGGGATCGCTGCCATTGCCAACTGCGTCCCGATCGAAGCCACCGACATCATCGAGCTCGCCGATTTCGCCGAATCCCTTCGGATGGACCTCACGGTCGTCGGCCCCGAGATTCCCCTCACCCTCGGCATCGTCGACGAGTTCCAGAAACGCGGGCTCGCGATCTTCGGGCCGACCCGCCTCGCGGCGGAGATCGAAGGCTCGAAGGTCTTTTCCAAGGAATTCATGAAGAAGTACGGCATCCCGACCGCGGATGCGAACATCTGCGGGTCGTACGACGAGGCGATCGCCGCATTCGACGCGCGCGGTCTGCCGTGCGTGATCAAGGCCGACGGCCTCGCCGGGGGCAAAGGCGTCGTCATCCCCGCAACACGTGACGAAGCCGTCGCGACGCTCTCCGAAATCTTCGAGAGCCGCAGGTTCGGGATGGCCGGAAGCCGCGTGCTCATCGAGGAGTGCCTGACCGGAGAAGAAGTCTCCGTCATGGCGATCACCGACGGGAAAAAGGTCGTCCCGTTCGCCCCCGCCAAGGACTACAAGAAGGCGTTCGACGGGGACGAGGGTCCGAATACCGGCGGCATGGGCTCGCACTCCCCGGCCGTCGTCCTCCCCGCGGAGACCGCGGCTGAAGTCATGAAGAAGATCGTGCTCCCGACCGTTCAGGGGATGGCCGACGAAGGGCGCACGTACACCGGATGCCTCTATGTCGGGATCATGCTGACGCCGGACGGCCCGAAAGTGCTCGAATACAACTGCCGTTTCGGCGACCCCGAAACGCAGGCGCAGATTCTGCGGCTCGAGGACGACATCTTCGACGTTCTGCTCCGCTCCGCCCGCCGGAACCTGGGCGAGACGAAACTGACCTGGAAGAAGGAAGCGTCGGCCTGCGTGGTCGTCACGACGAAGGACTACCCGGCCGGCAGCTCGAAGGGACACGAGATCGTCGTCGACCCGATCGCGGACGACTCGGTCGTCGTCTTCCACGCGGGCACGTCGAAGAAGGACGGCAAGCTCTACACGACAGGCGGCAGGGTCGTGAACGTCTGCGCCCGCGCTGCGACCCTCTCGGACGCGCTCGCGAAGATCTACGCGAACATCGGGAACGTCCGCTTCCAGGGTGCGCGCTACCGGACCGACATCGGGTATCGCGCCCTCGGCCAGCGCGCCGCCAGCGCGGCGACGTAGCGAACGGCAGGCGAGAGGCGAAAGGCGAGAGGCGATGAGCAATCGCCGGCCTTCCAACTCCGCCGCCTGCTCATCGACTTCCGCATCTCGCCCTGGCCTCCCGCGTGCTCGTCGCCTTTCGCCTCTCGCCCGTCGCCTTCCGCCTACTCATCGCCTGTCGCCTCTCGCCTCCCGCCCTCCGGTGCCGTTAGGCTGACGAGATACTCCACGTTCCCTTCCGCACCGCGCACGGGCGACTCGATCAGCCCCTCCATCTCGAAGCCGATCTCCTTCGCGAACTCGACGACCGATTGCACGGCCGCATCGCGCGCGCCTTCGTCGCGCACGATCCCGCCCTTGCCCACGTCGCGCTTGCCCACCTCGAACTGCGGCTTGATCAGCGCGACGACGCGCCCGAGGGGCGCGATGAACTCGAGCACCGCGGGAAGGATGAGCTTCAGCGAGATGAACGAGACGTCGATCGAGACGAGCCCCACCGCGTCGTCGAAATCGGACGAGTCGAGGTAGCGCGCGTTGCACTTCTCACGGTTCACGACCCGCTCGTCCTCGCGTAGTTTCACGTCGAGCTGCCCGTAGCCGACATCGATCGCGTAGACCTTCCTCGCTCCCTTCTGCAGGAGCACGTCGGTGAATCCGCCCGTCGACGCGCCGATGTCGGCGCAGACGAGGCCGTCGGGGGAGATCGCGAACGACTCGAGCGCACCGGCCAGCTTCATGCCGCCGCGACCGACCCACGGGTGCTCGAGCTCGACCACGACCACGAGATCCTCCGGCGCGACGGAGTTGCCGGCCTTGTCGGCGTACCCGCCGTTCACCATGACGCGCCGCGCCATGATGAGCGACTGCGCGCGGGCGCGCGTGGGTGCGAGTCCCCGCTCGACGAGCGCCAGATCGAGCCGCTGCTTCTTCACCGGTAGTCCTTTCGTTCCTTCGCCCCAAACGAGGCGCGCCGGCATTCAGCCGGCGCGCTCGAGGAAACTCCTTGAAACCAGGCTCCCTACGACGCCGCGAGCGGCAACTTCGCCGAAGTGCCGACGAACTGGCGCACCCGGGCCACGATGCCGTCGATGTGCAGGTCGAACTGCGCGCGCAGCACGTCCTGGCTTCCGTGATGGACGTAGACGTCGGGGATACCGATGTTGTGGTACTCGACTCCGCTCACGCCCAGCTCCACCGCTCTCTCCATGACCGCGCTTCCGAAGCCTCCCGCGATCGAGCCTTCCTCGACCGTGATGACCTTCGCACCCGGCCGGCAGTAGCGCAGCACGAGCTCCTCGTCGATCGGCTTGATGAATCGCGCGTTGACGACGGTCGCGTCGATCCCTCCCTTCGCGAGCGCCTCGGCCGCATGGAACGAGGGCCAGACCTCCGCGCCGATCGCGAAGATCGTCACGTTGTCGCGCCCCTCGCGGACGACCTCTCCACGGCCCACCGGAAGCGAGCGCAGCTCGGCGTCCATCGCGACGCCGAAACCCTCGCCACGCGGATAGCGGATCGACGTCGGATGCCCCGTCTCGAAGGCCGTGCGAACCATGTGCTGCAGCTCGTTCTCGTCCTTCGGCGCCATGCAGACCATGTTCGGGAAGACCCGCAGGTACGCCATGTCGTAGATGCCGTGATGCGTCGGACCGTCGGCGCCGGCGATCCCCGCGCGGTCGAGGCAGAACACCACCGGCAGATCCATGATCGTCACGTCGTGGAACACCTGGTCGAAAGCGCGCTGCAGGAACGTGGAGTAGATCGCGACACACGGCTTCATCCCTTGCGTCGCCATGCCACCGGAGAAGGTCACCGCGTGCTCCTCGGCGATACCCACGTCGAACATCCGCTCCGGAAACACCTTCTCGAACTTGTCGAGGCTTGTCCCCTCCGGCATCGCGGCCGTCACGGCGATGATCTTCTCGTCGGTGCGCGCCATCTCGATCAGCGCCTTCGCGAAGACGTCCTGGTACTTCGGCGGCGCGGGCTTCGACGATTTCTTCACTTCGCCCGACGCGATGTCGAACGGCGTGACGCCGTGCGACCAGATCGGCTTGTTCTCCGCCGGCGTGTAGCCCTTACCCTTCTTCGTGATGACGTGGACCAGCACCGGACCGTCGTACTCCTTCGCCTTCTCGAAGGTCTCGAGCAGAAGCTCGAGGTCGTGCCCGTCGAACGGGCCGAGGTAACGGATACCCAGCTCCTCGAAGAGAGTTCCCGGCACGATCATGTGCTTGAACATCTCCTCCACGTCGCTCGCAATTTCGTGAATGCGGCCGCCGACCACCGGAACGCGTTCCATCACTCCCTTGGCGAGATCCTTGAGCTTGTTGTAACGCTGTCCCTTGATGATCTGGTTGAGATAGCCCGAGATCGCGCCGACGTTCGTCGAGATCGACATGTCGTTGTCGTTCAGGACGAGAAGCATCTTCGGCTTGAGGTGACCGACCTGGTTCAGGCCCTCGAACGCGAGCCCGCCGGAAAGCGCTCCGTCACCGAAGACGGCGACGACGCCGTAGTCCTCTTTACGAAAGTCGCGGCCGACGGCGACGCCGAGTGCGGCGGAGATCGCCGTCGAAGCGTGCCCGGCATTGAACACGTCGTAGACCGACTCCTCGCGCTTGCAGAATCCGGAGATCCCGTCGTGCTGGCGGATCGTGTGGAACTGGTCGCGCCGGCCGGTGATCAGCTTGTGGGGATAGCTCTGGTGGCCGGTGTCCCAGACGATCTGGTCACGCGGCGTCTGAAACACGTAGTGCAGGGCCAGCGTCAGCTCGACGACTCCGAGGTTTCCGCCGAAGTGGCCGCCGAGCTGAGAGACGACCTCGATGATCCGTTCGCGGATCTCCTGCGCGACGATCGGCAACTGCCGCCGGTCGAGCTTTCTGAGGTCGTGAGGGGTGTCGATCGAATCGAGTAGCTTGCTCATCATTTGATTTGCCGGGCTTTTCCGGGTTCGTCCCACAATCGGGGGTGCCGGCTCAAGATTCCCGGCATCCCGTGCGGGGGTCTCCCCTGCCCGAATTGCCCATTGTCACAGAGATTCGGGTATTGCTTCAAATTTCACGATCGGCGCCGGCAGATGAACTCGGCGATTTCGCACAGGTGGCCTGGCCGGGTTCCGACGCGGGAGGCGGCCGCGCAGGCCGTCTCGAGCAGTTCGGAAACTTTGGCCCGCGCGAGGTCGACCCCGTACAGCGACGGAAACGTGAGCTTACCCTGAGCGACGTCCTTGCCCGCCGTCTTGCCGAGAGTGGCGGCGGTTTCCTCGAGGTCGAGCAGATCGTCGACCACCTGAAACGCGAGCCCGATCGCGTCGCCGTAACCGCGAAGCGCCTCGATCTGCTCGTCGCTGCCCCCTCCGAGGATTCCGCCGAGGAGCACGGAGGCGGTCAGCAGCCGCCCCGTCTTGTTGCGATGGATGAAGTCGAGCCGGCGCTCCAGCGCCTCGCGGTCCTCGACGCGGGCCTGCGACCGCTCCGACTCGATGTCAGCAACCTGACCTCCAATCATCCCCTTGGAGTCGATGGCGACCGCGACGGTCTTGATCGCCAGCAACTGGCGACGCGGATCGAGCGGGATCGGCGTGGCAAGCCAGGAGAAGGCCTCCGTGAGCAGCGCGTCTCCTGCGAGCACGGCGAACGCCTCCCCGAAAACGACGTGCGCCGTCTTGCGACCCCTTCGAAGGTCGTCGTTGTCGATCGAGGGAAGGTCGTCGTGAACGAGCGAGTAGGTGTGGATCAGCTCGAGCGCCGCGAAATGCCGCAGCAGCGGTTCGATCGGCCCGTCAGCGCACGCCTCGGCCGCTGCGATCGCCAAAATTGGACGGATCCGCTTGCCGCCCGCCAGGACCGTGTAGCGCATCGCCTCGTGAATGACTGCAGGTGGCGTATCGGCAGGCGGCAGGAAGTCTTCGAGAGCCTGGTCTACGAGCGCGCGCTTTTCGGTGAGGTACGTCTCGAGTCGAGGAGCGGTATCGCGGGTCATGTGGGTCGAGTTATATGAAAACCGGCCAGCCGGCGCAAACGCAATCGTCTCCGGAACGATCCGCGCCCGAGAGCTGAAATGAGATCCCGTTCGATCGGCTGCCGGAACCCGCTACACGAACGTCTTGCCGAGCACGACCTTGCAGAGGAAGCGCACCTGGTTGAAGTCCGTGTCCTTCACCGCCGTGGCCCCCTTGACGAAGCGCTCGCCAGGAACCGGCTTGTACGAGGTGAAGAGCTTTCGCAAGGCCTCGACGGTCGCAGCCGGCATCTCTTTGCGAGCGACGAGCGGGCCGCCGGGAAACGGGTCCGACGTCTCGATCGCGCGGACCTTGCCCTTGAACCTGTCGTAGACACTCTCGACGACGCCTCCGGCGTCGAACTCTCCGGCCACGACGCGCGCGATCAGCTTGTCCTGGTCGGCGCCGACGAACGCCGTCTTCCCGAGCTCGCTCTGCTTCACCAGGTTCTTCGAGAGAAGCAGCAGCGGAATCAGGTGTGTCGACGTCGATCCCTCGTAGCCGAATGCGAACGACTTCCCCTTGAGCTCCTTTGCAGACTTGATCGGCGAGCCCTTCCTGACGACGATCATCGAGCGGTTCGCGGAGCCTTCGGCGACGATCGGAACGGCGCCGATCTCGTGATGCGCCTCGACGTAGAGCACGGCGCCGATCAGGACGACATCGACTTTCTTCGCCTTGAGCGCCGCGTAGGACGCTTCATAGGTCTGGAACGTGGAGATCTCGAACTCGAAATCGGGCGATGCATTCAGATGGGCGAGCAGGCCGGCGAAGGTCTTGTCGACTTCCGCGCGGCTCTTCCCGGTCAGCCCGAGTCCCAGCTTCTGCTTCGCGAGCGCTTCCTGCGGCACGGCCAGCAAGGCCAGCGTGAACGCCAGCAGCGCAAACGCGTGGACGAAGGTCTGTCGGATCGTCTGTAGTTTCATCGAAGCCTCCCTGGCTCCCGAAGAGTGGCGAGCGAGCGCACCGTGAGCTTCCGGCGTGCGGCTACAGCTTAGTGCCGCATCCGGAAAACGTCACGTCAACTCCGGGTCGACTCGAAAACCCGGAGCGATCCGCAAATCGGTAGAATGGACGCCCTTCAATTCGAAAGGAGAGGCGCATGGCGATGCGCAGTGCTGCCACGCGCCGCGGCGGATCCGCGACCGTGTCCGCGGAATCGTTCGGCTGGCCCGCGTCGCTCGTTGCGACGGTACGCCACCCGACCCTGCCCTGGTTTCAGGCGCTCGACGACGGTCCTGCCGACGCGACGCCCCTCTCCTCGGTCAGCCGCATCGGGGAGCGTGACGCCCTCTCCATCCTGGGGCAATTCGCCGGTTACCTCGCTTTCGCGCGCTTCGCCGGGATCGGCACCAGCGTGTTCGAACCCGCGGACTGGGGCGTGGTGCAGAAGCGGGGACACGACACCCGCCTCGTCCGCCTCGCGTCGCATCCCTCTCGTGCGACCGACGAGATCCTTGCGATCACTCTGATCGATTCTCTGGCATCCCGTCTTTCTGCGCCTCCGCTCGACGCGCTGCGGCAGAGCTGGGCCAAGCCGGAGTCGATCTACGCCGAGATCCACCGGCGACTGCGCGCGACGGCCGCGGATCGTTCATGGTTCTCGCGCGCCGCCGTCGGGGCGATCGAAGCGCCCGGCGCCGACTGTCTCGATCGGCTCGCTGCGACGCCTTCCGTCGTCACGTGCGACGATCCCGCTGCGACCTCGACGCTGCTCCGATTCTCGTCGCTCCGAAAAGGCGCAGGCCCGCGAGTCGTCGTCCTGGACGGCTCTCGCGGCTCACCACTTCAACCGATGTCGGCGATCGGCGCGCTGGTCCCGCTGCGTGCCGCGCACGAGAGCGACAGCGCGGCGGCGGAGACGGCGATCGCTGCACTGCGCGAGACGCCGACGATCATCGCCGTGACGGCGTGGGATGCGTTCGATCCGGCTTCGAAGCGCGTCGTGCGCCTGCTGCTCGATTCCGGCGAGGCGTTCTCCTGGCTCGTCCCTTCGGGGCTCGGCGGCGCGGCGACGCCGGGTACGGAGCCTCTGGCCGGCGCCTCCTCGCGCCATTTCATCGTCGCCTGCCGCACCCGCGACCTCGCTTCCCTCGGCGAACGCGTTTCCGCCTTCGCTCCCGCCGACGCCGGAGCGGCGTTCGACGCTCTCGCGGGCGACGACGAGGCATACGCCGCGTTTCTCGACGATGGAGCGCTGCCGCCGGAAGTCACGAGCGCCGCGAACTTCGCCAGGCTCACCGAGCCGGCGCGCTCGTATCTCGCCGCGGTCGCGCTGCTCGGCCCCGCGCCCCCGGTCGCGCGCGCGGAGGCGCTGCTCGAGAGGATCGGAGCGGCACGCGACCTCGACGCGCTCGTGCGCGACGACATCTGCTCGATCGATCGCGGCTGCCTTCGGTTCGCGAGCGAGAAGGTGCGGCGCAGCCTGGTCTCGTTTCTTCCGGAGGGATCGCGCGCGCCGTTGTCACGGATCGTGGCGGAGGAGATCGCCACGACGGATCCGCTGCGCGCCGCTGCGCTGCTCATCGCCGCGGACGCTCCCGAGGAGGCGACGCTCGAGGGTGTCTCGCTCGACGGCGGCGGGGCGGAACGCGTGGTCGAGGCTCTCGGCGAGATCGAGCCCGCGACGCTCGCCCGCTGCAATGGCGCCTGCGCTCTCACGGCACAGGCGCTGATCCGCGCGGGACGCTACCGCGATGCGCAGCGCTTCGCCGATGCCGCGGCTCCGCCCGAGGGAACGGTCGCGCTCGCCGGGATCGAACGGAGGCTCGGCGACTACGGAGCGGCCCTCTCGCGACTCGAGGGGGTTGCTCCGCCCCGCTTCGACGCCTCGCTCCTCGCCGCAGAGCTGCACAGGCTTCGCGGCCAGCACGATCGTTCTTCGCATGCGCTCGAGCGCTGCTCGGAGCTCGCAACGACTCCGGGAGAGAGAGCTTCGCTGGCGTACGAGCGCGCGATCCTTGCGCTCGACAGGGGCGTTCAATCGGACATCGGCGAGGCCGCCGCGGATCCCTACCTTGCGTCGAGACATGCGTCGTACGTCGACGCGGCCTCCGGAAACCTCGCCGACGCGGCGACGCACGCCCGCTCGGCGGCACGCGCCGCGAAGAACGTGCCCGACCGGATCGATGCGGAACTGGATCTCGTCTACGCCCTCTTCCTCTCGGGCGACTGGAAAGCGGCTCGCCACCAGGCGCGGGAGGCACTACTGGTGGTCGAAGAGACCCAGGGAGATCGCGCCGCGGCCGGCGTCCTCTTCACCCTCGCCTTCCTCTGCGCCGACAGCGCGCAGTGGCCGCAGGCGCGGCAGAAGATCGAGCGGCTCCGCCGCTTCTATCTCGAGCGGGAGGACGACCGCCGCGCCCGCGAGATCGACCTGCTCACCGCCCAGCTCGCACTCGGCAGGCTCGAGCTCGAAGCCGCGGAGCGACTCGCCGCTCCCCTGCTCGACGAGCCCGTGTCGACGGAGATGCGTGAAGCCGTCGCGATCATCCTCGACGAGGTCGCGTGGATCCGAGGGACGCTCTCTTCCCCGCGGAGCTCGGGTGAATCGCAGTGTGTCGAGTTGACCGACCGTCACCTTCTCGCGGTCGCGCGAACGACGCGCGTCGATCCCCATGGCTTCCGGCGCCGCTTCCTGCGAGACCTCGCACTATGGGAGATCGACCGGTTGCACGGCCGCAAGCCTGCGCCTCCGGAGGCGGGCGACGCCTCGGATCAATTGCTTCTCCTGCGCTCGTGCGTCGCGCTTCGTCGGAGGAACGAGGGCGAAGGGCTCGACCAGGCGATCGCCGACCTCGCACGCGCCCTCGCAATCGACGAGATCGAGCCCGCGGACCATCGGTTAGGCGGCGCAGCGTCGCGGGAGCTCGAGATTCTTCGACTCGCCGCGGTCGAGGAGTTCCCGTTCGCTCCCGGAGCTCTCCGTGGGGCGCGGTGGCGCTTCGCGACGAGAAACCGCCTCGGGCGATGGAACGAGATCGGATCGGTCGCCCCGCCGATGGACGCTTCGGCACTCGATGCCATCGCGGAACACCAGCCCGACGACTGGACCGTCGCGGGCGAGGCGGCACTGCTCCATCTCGAAGGGCTGGGATCGTGGTCTGCGGAATCGCGGCACGCGCTGGCCGCGATCTTCCAGAGCCGGGCGGAGCTTGCGAACCTGAGAAGGCTCGCTGCAGCCGATCGCGCCGCGCCTCCGCGTTCGGGAGAGACCGCGGTCCCTGGCATCGTCGGCAGCTCCGCGGCGATCCGCGTGACGCTCGGCCTGATCGGTCCCGCCGCGAGCCGTGACACGCCAGTGTGCATCGAAGGCGAATCCGGAACGGGCAAAGAGCTCGTCGCGCGAGCCATTCACGACCGTTCGCCGCGGCGGGGCCGCGCCTTCACCGCGATCAACTGCGCGGCTTTACCGGAGAACCTCGTCGAGAGCGAACTCTTCGGCTGCGTGCGTGGCGCCTTCACCGGCGCCGACCGCGACCGTGAGGGGCTCATCGAGGCGACCAACGGCGGCACTCTCTTCCTCGACGAGATTGGCGAGATGGCGCCACAGGCGCAGGCGAAGCTTCTCCGTTTCCTCCAGGAGCGCGAGTTCCGCAGGGTCGGAGAGACCGTGAATCGCCGTGCGGACGTTCGCGTGATCGCAGCGACCAACCGCAGGCTCGAGGAGTCGGTCGATTCCGGCGCCTTTCGCGACGACCTCTACTACCGCATTCGAGGCATCGAGATCTCCGTTCCGCCCCTTCGCGAGCGTGGCGGCGACATCCTCACGCTCGCGATGCACTTCCTCGAGCGCGAGCGCGAGACGCACGGCGGCGGCGCCGAACGGCTGTCCGACGAGGTGGCGGACCTGCTGCTCGCGTACGCGTGGCCCGGCAACGTGCGCGAGCTGCAGAACACGGTGCGCGCCGCACACGCCCTCGCCGGCGACGGCTCAGTGATCACGGCCGACCACCTCCCGGCGCGGGTCCGCGAGTCCGTCGCGCGGCGTCCGAAGCGCGGAACGTTGAACGACGAGCTCAATCGGTTCCGGCGCGACCTCATCGAGCGGATTCTCGCCGAGACGGGAGGCAATCAGAGCCGCGCGGCGAAGGAGCTCGGCCTCTCGCGCCAGACGCTCTCGTACCAGATCCGCGAGCTCGGAATCCTCGTGAAACGCGCCTAACCCGGGGGCCAGCTGAAGCCACGGCCGCCCAGAAGGTGGACGTGAAGGTGATAGACCGTCTGTCCCGCTCCCGGGCCACAGTTGACGACGAGGCGGTAGCCGTCCGCGGCCAGGCCGCGCGAGCGCGCGAGCTCCGCCGCGATACGTACGACCCTCCCTACCGTCGACTCCTGCGCTTCGTCCAGCGCGTCCAGGCTCGGTATGTGGGTCCGCGAAATCACCAGAAGGTGCACAGGCGCCTGAGGATTGATGTCCTCGAACGAGACGACATCGTCATCCTGGTAGATGACCTTCGCGGGAATCTCCCCTCCCGCGATCTTGCAGAAGAGACATTGCGGATCGCTCATGAGGGAAAGTTTAAGGTAGGCGGGTGGAGAAGGGGGAGATGCGCGTGCATCGCATCCGACGAGAGGCGAGGAACGGGGGATCGACCTTGCGCCGGCCCGCTCCGGCCCTCTCCCACTTGTGCGGCTCGGCATCGTGGACTAGCCTCACAGTCCGAAGCTGCCATGCACGCCTTCACGAGAGTATCCGGCCTCGCCCCACTTCTGCTCGCCGGCACGGGCGCACTGATCTCCCTGCTCCTCTGTTCCTGCTCGCTGGTCCTCGAGCCGCCGGTCCCGATGCGCACGATCGATCTGACCCCGCGGCGGCCCGGAAACTGCCTCGTCGTGCTGCTGCCCGGCCGGTTCGCAAGCCCGGAGGGCTTTCGAAAAGCCGGGTTCGCGAACGCGGTGGAATCGCGCGGGCTTCGCATCGACCTCGTCGCCGCGGACGCGCACCTCGGGTACTACAAGAACAAGTCGGTGATCGAGCGCCTCCGCATCGACGTCATCGAGCCGGCACGCCGGTCGGGGTACGAAGAGATATGGATCGCGGGAACGTCGCTCGGCGGCCTGGGAGGGCTCATCTACCTGAAGGAACATCCCGGGCAGCTGTCGGGCGTGCTTGCGATCGCTCCGTTCCTCGGCGAAGACGAGTTGATTCGCGAGATCGAAGCCGCGGGCGGGCCGCTGCTCTGGAAGCCCGCGCCACCGGGCGAAGACGACGACGTCGGGCGCAAGATCTGGCCCTGGCTCGCCGCGAACAGACCGGGCGCCGAAGCCGTGCCGCTGCACCTCGGCTGGGGCACTTCGGACGACTTCAATCGTTCCAATCAGCTTCTCGCGACGATGCTGCCTGAGGAGCGAGTCCACGCGGTCGCCGGCGGACACGATTTCGAGGCCTGGAACCGCGTGTGGGCCCTCTTTCTCGATCGGAGTCCCGCGCCCTGTGGAGGAACCCAATGACCCGCTTCCGCGTGATCGTCCAGGCCTTCGCCTTGCTGCTGCTCGCCGGCTGTGCGAGCTGGAGCCCCGGATGGAAGAGCGGCGCAATCGCCTCGCCTACCGACGCGATCACCACGGCTCCGCTGGACCGTGCGGGCGCGGACCTCCGGTTCGCCGAGGCGACTCGCGCGGAAGAGCTCGCACTGGTCGCAGCGTCGTACAAAAAGGCGCATCACGATGCCGCGGACGACGCCGAATTGCTCGACGACCTCGCCGACGTGCACATTCTCTACGGCGCCGCGTGGGCGCGCAGCCCCGGCGAGAAAGCCGAGTGGTATCGCGCCGGCATTCGCTACGCGGAGCGCTCGATGGCGACTGACGAAGGATTCCGCGAGCGGGTGGAGGCAGGAGCCACCGTCGGCGACGCGGTGTCCGAGCTCGGCCCCGAACGGACGCGCACGATGCTCCTTTGGGTCACGGGCGTTTCGTATTACTTCAAGGAGTGCCTTGGAGTGAGCAAGCTCTGGCGTTTCCGATGGATGCTTCGCACGCGGGAGGTGATGGAGCGCATGCTCGCGGTCGACCCCGGGTTCGGAGGCGGCGCGGTCTACTTCTCCCTCGGAATCTACAACCTCGCGCTGCCGCCGGGGGCCGGGAGGGACCTCGACAAGTCCCGCGAGTTCCTCGACCGCGCGGTAGCGACCTCGCCGACTTCGCTGCTCACGCGCTGGGGCCGCGCGAAGTACTTCCACGTGATGACGGGCGATCGCGACGCCTTCCGGCGCGACCTCGAGTGGGTGATCGCGCAGGATCCCCGGACCCCCGACAACACCTTGCCCTGGAACCTCTACTTCCAGCGCGACGCGAAGGAGACTCTCGCGCGGATCGACAGCTTCTTCTGAGCCGTACCGCTGTGCGCGATCGCGCCTAACGGCCAATCGACCGCAGCCCCGTGCCGTCGAGCTCGACGACGATGGGCGCGTTCACGACGTCGTAGTCGCTCGAGCAGACCGCGGCGTTCAGCGTCGTGCCCTGAATTCCATAACCGTCGTGAATGTGGCCGCAGACGTGGAGGTAGGGGCGCACCCGCTCGACCGCGAGCGCGAGCTCCTCGCACCCGACGCTCGTCCCGTTGCCCATGCGGTCGCGACTCCCCTGGGGCGGCCCGTGCGTGATCAGCACGTTCGTCGCCGGGGAAATCAGTCTCCACTTCCTCCGGAGCTCGGCGCCGCGCTGCAGGTTGAAGGCGAAGCCCCAGAACCACGGCTGCCACGGAGAGCCCCAGAAGTGCACGCCGTCGACGTCGACTCCCGCGTCCTCGAGATAGATGACGTTTCGCGGGAGGAGCGAGCGCGCGAGTAGCGGGTCCGACTCGAAGAGAAAGTCGTGATCGCCCGCGACGACGATCTTGTGCCGGTGCGGCTGCGCCTCGAGCCACCCTGCGAACCGGCTGACCGCGCCGGCATCGCGCCCGTCGCAGAAGTCGCCGGCGTGGATGAGCACGTCGCCCGCCGGAACCGCGAGCCGGTCGTGAAATCCGTGCGTGTCGGAGATGCAGACGATTCTCATCGGGCGGAGCCATCCGTCCCAGGGCCGTCCGCCATTCTACCGCGACCGCGCTCGACTACTTCGGCTTCTGCTCGTCGTCCCCCGACGAGTACATCGACTCGATCAGGCTCTGGTACTTCGTCGCGATCACCTTGCGGACGTTCTTCAGCGTCGGGGTGATCTCGCCGCCGATCTGACTGAAGCGATCGGACAGCAGCGTGAACTTCTTGATCTTCTCGTACTGCGCCAGCTCCTTCTGCTGCTGCTCGATCCGCTCGGCAAAGAAGGCGATCACCCGCGGGTCCTCCACCAGGCTCTTCAGCGAGTCGGACGAGACTCCGTGCTCCCTTGCCCACTCCTCCAGCGCCTCGAACTGCGGAACGATGAGCGCCGAGATGTAGTTCCGCCCTTCACCGACGGCGGCGATCTGGTCGATGTAGTAGTCGCCTCCGATGATCGACTCGATCCTGCTGGGCGCGATGTTCTTCCCCCCCGAGGTGATGATCAGATCCTTCTTCCGGTCGGTGATCCGGAGGAAGCCGTCCTCGTCGAACGACCCGATGTCGCCGGTGTGGAACCAGCCGTCGACAATCGCCTCGGCCGTCGCTTCCGGCATTCCGTAGTAGCCCCGCATCAGGTTAGGCCCGCGAGCCAGGATCTCGCCGTCGGCGGCGATCCTGATCTCCACCCCGATGATCGGTTTGCCGACCGTGCCGAACTTGAAGTCGCCCGGTGCGTTGCAGGTGAGCATCGGGGCCGTCTCCGTCAGCCCGTATCCCTGGCAGACGAGAAGCCCGGTCGAGAAGAAGAACTCCTCGATCTCCTTCGACAGCGCGGCACCTCCCGCCGAGAAGAAGTTCTTCGGGCCGCCGACGAGATCGCGGACCTTTTCGAGGACCAGCTTGTCGGCCACGGCATGCTTCACGGAGAGGAGCACGCCGATCTTCTCCTTCCGCACTTTGCGGTAGCCGACCTCGAGGCCTACACCAAGGGCCCAGTCGAAGAGTGCGCGCTTGCGCTCCGAGGCCCGGCTGAGCCGGTGACGGGCCGTGGAGTAGACCTTTTCGTACAGACGCGGCACGCTGACCATGCAGGTCGGCCTGACCTGCTTCAGCACCTCGGCGACCCGCTTCGGGTCTTCGAGGTAGACGTTCTCCGCCCCCTGGGCCAGGACGTAAAGAGTCCAGCAGTGCTCGTACGAGTGGCTGAGCGGAAGAAAGCAGAGCGAGCGGTCGCGCTCGCTGACGTCGAACTTCCTGTCGAGCGTCTCGAACTGGCTCGACACGTTGAAGTGCGTGAGCATCACGCCCTTCGGCTCGCCGGTCGTCCCCGACGTGTAGATGAACGCCGCGAGATCGTTCGCGTCGGTTGCGGCAATCCGCGCGGCAAGAAGCGGGCTCAGCGCGTGACCGAGCAGCTCGTCGAAGGCGGGAATGCTCTCCCCTGCGAGCGCGGCGTTCGATTCGAAGACGGCGATCCTGCGAACGGCATTCTCGGCGTGGAGCGGCAGGATCTTGTCACGCTGGCCGGCGTCGCCGGCGAACGCGACAGTCGCTCCCGCGTCACGGAGAATGTGCAGGGCCTGCTCCGCGGTGTTCGTCGCGTAAATCGGCACGGTGATCGCGCCGATGCTCATGATCGCCAGGTCGGCGACCGACCACGATGGGGAGTTCGCGGCGAAGATCGCGACGCGGTCGCCCCGCTCCACGCCTTCGTCGATGAGCCACGACGCGACGGCGTCGATCCGCTTCCCGAGCTCGCCGTAGGTGATGCTCCTCCACCCGCCGTCCGTCTCGTAACCCATCGCGGGCAGCGCAGGCGTCAACCGGATCCGATCGCGGATCCTCTTCGCCAGGTGCAGTTCCGTCATCGCCATTTCATCCTCCCCGGGGCCGTGATGCGCGGAACTATGTCAAAGATCGTGTGCCCGCGCGAGGTGGTACGTCACGCTCCGGAGTGCGCCGTCGACGTAGCGGTTTCGCTCCAACCGCAGCGCTCCCGAGACCTACTCGCGCTGGAGCAAGGCCACGCGCGGGATCCCCGCCAGGTCGGGATGGATCTCGAGCCGCCAGTCAGTGGCGGACGCGAGCTCGGCGAGCAGCCAGGCCTGGTCGTACCCGATCTCAAGCGCGACCACACCGCGCGGTGCGACGAGGTGCGAGGCCTCGGCGAGGAGCCGCACGATGACCGACATCCCCTTGTCTCCCGCGAACAACGCCAGATGCGGCTCCCAGGCGACGACCTCGCGCTGCATGCGGTCGCGTTCACCTTCGGCGACGTACGGCGGATTCGACACGACGATGTCGAACGGCCCGCGGCACGCGGACAGAAGGTCCGAGCCGGCGAACGAGACACGCACGCCGAGCCGCGTCGCGTTCGCGTGCGCCACGGCGAGCGCGCCGAGGGAAAGGTCGACCGACATGACGCGAAGGTCGGGCCGCTCCGCGGCCAGCGTGATCGCGATGCACCCGCTGCCGGCGCCCACATCGACGACACGCGCACCCCGCGGCGCGATGCGCACGAGCCGTTCGACGAGCAACTCGGTCTCGGGCCGCGGGATCAGCACGCGGGAATCGACGAGAAACTCGCGCCCGTAGAACTCGCAGCGTCCTCGGATGTACTGCACCGGCTCGCCGGCGATCCGCCTGTCGAGCGAGCCCTCGAAGGCACGCGCAGCCTTGTCATCGATCTGGTCGGTGTCGTGCGCGAGAAGCCAGACCGGCTCGCGGCCGAGGGCATCGGCGAGGAGCAGGTCGGCGTCGCGCGCCGAGACCCCGCCACGCGCCGCGCGCTCTCTTCCGGCTGCTCGGGCTTCACGGATGGTCGCCATCGCCACCTTTGCCCGCTACTGGCCGGTCCCAGTCGTGATCTCGAGAAACACGTCCTCGAGATCGCTGTCGGGCTGCGCCGCCATCCGCAGCAATTCGCCGGGCGAGCCCTGCGCGACGATCCTGCCCCGGTCGATGATCGCGATCCGATCGCAGACCGCCTCGGCGATCGACATCGTGTGCGTCGTGATGAAGATCGTCTTTCCCTTCGCCGCAAGGTCGCGAAAGAGCGTCTTCACCAGTTTCTGCGCGAGTGCGTCGAGCCCCACCATCGGCTCGTCGATCACGAGGGTCTGCGGATCGTGCACCAGCGCGCTGACGAGAACGATCTTCTGCTTCATGCCGTGCGAGTAGTTCTCGATGCGCGAAGAAGCCCAGCCGTCGAGCCCGAGATAATCGAGCAGCCGTTCGGCACGCGGGCGGCACTCCTTCCAGTCGCGGCGGTAGAGATCGCTGATGAAGCGGAGCAGTTCCCAGCCGCTCAGCTTCTCGTAGAGGAACGGGCGATCCGGTACGTAGCCGACCTGCGCCTTCGCGCGCCGCGGATCGGCGACGACGTCGACGCCGTTCACGCGCACCGCTCCGGAGGTCGGCATCGAGAGCCCCGCGAGGATGCGGATCGTCGTCGTCTTCCCCGCGCCGTTCGGCCCGAGAAATCCGAACACCTCACCCGGCCTCGCAACGAGACTCACGTCGTCGACCGCCGTGAAGTCGCCGTAGTTCTTGGTGAGGTGGTCGATCTCGATCATCGCGACGGGGCGAGTGTAGCGCGGTTGGGATGGAGGCGAGAGGCGAAAGGCGACAGGCGATGAGCAGACAAAAGGCGGGAGGCGAAGGGTGAAAGGCGAGAGGCGACAAGCAATA
>JAMPYE010000454.1 GCA_023700825.1 Thermoanaerobaculia bacterium
GCCGTGTAGATCAGGAACGCGACGATGGCGATATCGATCGCATCGAGCCATCCGAGCTGGAGCGTCAGAAAGCCGTCATAGAGGCTGCTCATCCGGAGACTCTCCGGATCGCGCGCCACACTTCGATGAAATCGACCGTCTCTCTCACGTCGTGCACCCGAACCACCGCGGCGCCCGCGGCGGCAGCCGCCGCGACGGCCGCCAGCGACCCCGCCATTCTCTCCGGTCCCGCCGCGCGGCCCGTAAGCTGCCCGACGAAGGCCTTGCGCGAGGCGCCGATCACCACGGGAGTGAGCCCCTCGAGCTCGCGCGCCCGCGCCAGAATCTGGAGATTGTGTTCGAACGTCTTGCCAAAGCCAAGACCGGGATCGACGAGGATCGCCTCCGGGGCGATTCCCGCGGCGATCGCGGCGTCGCGTCTCGTGGCGAGCTCGGCGCGCACTTCGGCGACGACGTCGTCGAACCGGATCTCCTGCTGCATCGTCTTCGGCTCGCCCCGCATGTGCATGAGGATCACGCAGGCGCCCGAGGCCGCGACGACTTCAGCCATCCTTCCGTCGAAGCGCATCGCCGTCACATCGTTCACGATGTCGGCTCCCGCGGCGAGCGCCGCCTCGGCGACAGCGGCCTTCATCGTGTCGACCGAGATCGCCACGTCCGACCGGCGCCGGATACCCTCGATGACCGGAACGACCCGGGCGATCTCGTCCGCCTCGCCGACACGATCGGAGCCGGGCCGCGTCGATTCACCGCCGACGTCGACGATGGCAGCGCCGTCGGCCGCCATCCTAAGCGCGCTCTCGATCGCGTCGGGCGTCCGGAGATGGACGCCCCCGTCGGAGAACGAGTCGGGCGTGACGTTGACGATTCCCATCACGAGCGGCGCATCGCCCGGCTCCAGGAAACGGTCGTGCGGAAGAGGGATACGCGTCATCGCCGGGCCCGCTCGCCGCCGCAGTCCGATCGGAGGGAGCGAGCCACTACCGGTCGAGCTCCCTGCGGATGTTCGCGCCGAGCGCGTTGAGACGCTCGTCGATGCGCTCGTAGCCGCGGTCGATCTGCTGGATGTTCTGGATTACGCTCTCTCCCTGCGCGCAGAGCGCGGCGATGAGCAGAGCCATCCCTGCGCGGATGTCGGGACTCGAGATCTTGGAGCCGTAGAGCGGGCTGCCGCCGACGACGATGGCGCGGTGCGGGTCGCAGAGGATGATGCGCGCCCCCATGTCGAGCAGCTTGTCGGTAAAGAAGAGGCGCGACTCGAACATCTTCTCGAAGATCATCACCGTCCCGCGCGCCTTCGTCGCGACGACGATCATGATCGACAGCAGATCGGCAGGAAAGAGCGGCCAGGGACCGTCGTCGAGCTTCGGCACCGCGGCGCCGACGTCGTACTGCACCTCGAGCGTCTGGTTTCCTGGAACGCGGATGTTCGGGCCTTCGAAGAGCATCGAAACGCCGAGCTTGCGGAACATGAGCTGGATGGCGTCCATGTGCTCGGGCACGCCGTCCTCGATCAGCAGTTCGCCGCCGGTCACCGCGGCGAGGCCGATGTAGCTGCCGACCTCGATGTGATCGCTCGGGATTCGGAACTCTCCGGCGCCGAGACGCCTCACCCCCCGGATTCGAAGCGAGTTCGTGCCGATGCCTTCGATGTCGGCGCCGAGGACGTTGAGGAAGCGGCAGAGGTCCTGCACGTGCGGCTCGGCGGCGGCGTTGTAGATCAGCGTCTCGCCGTCGGCGAGGACCGCCGCGGTGATCGCGTTCTCCGTACCGGTGACCGACGCTTCGTCGAGGAACATGCGGCGGCCGACGAGCCGCGGCGCAGTCATCGTGTACTGCGCGGGCGCCGACTCGATCGTCGCACCGAGCGTCTCGAAGGCGAGCAGGTGCGTGTCGACGCGGCGGCGGCCGATGGCGTCACCGCCCGGACGGACCATCGTTGCGGAGCCGGTGCGCGCGAGCAGCGGCCCGGCGAGGAGGATCGAGGCGCGGATCTTGCGCGAGAGCTCCGCGTCGGGCGTGGACGACATCTCCCCGGTGCGGCGGATGGTGACCGTGCTCGCGTCGACCTTCTCGACCGAGCGGCCGAGCGTCTCGAGAAGCTGCAGCATGACGCGAACGTCGCGGATGTCGGGAAGGTTGCGCAGCGTGACCGGCTCGTCGGTCAGCAGGCACGCCGCAAGGATCGGCAGCGCGGCGTTCTTGTTGCCGACCGGCCTGATCGTCCCTGAAAGCCTCCGTCCGCCTTCGACCACGAATCGTTCCATTTGCGCTCCCCGAAAAACTGGCCGAAGAATATCACCGGGGTCGGGGAGCGAATTGAGAATTGGGAATTGAGAGATGGCCGGGAGAGCGGTTGGCGCCAGCCAGAGAGCTATCCCCCGACTGCGCTGCGTCTGAGAAATCAGGGGAAATGCGCTCGAGTTGGCGATCGGCCATCCCTCAAATCCCGATTCTCAATTCTCAATTTCAGTCCCGGCTCGCCCGGTGCTATCGTCCTCTCCATGCTCGTTGCCTCTCTCGGCTCCGGAAGCGCCGGCAATTGCTGCCTCTTCGAGGCGGACGGCACCCGGATTCTCGTCGATGCCGGATTCGGGCTCCGGCAGACGCAGCAGCGGCTGAAAATCCTCGGGCGGGAGCTCTCCGAGATCACCGCGATCATCGTCACGCACGAGCACGGCGACCACGTTCACGGCGCCGCGAAGATCGCGGCGAGGTTCGAGATCCCGGTCTACGCGACTCGCGGCACGCTCGACGCGGCGGGGCTCGATTCGTCGGAGCTTCCGGCGCGCCCATTCGAGAACAACTCGAGCTTTCGCATCGGTGAGCTCGAGATCCACTCTCGCCGGATCATCCACGACGCGAGCGACCCCTCGTGTTTCGTCGTCGAGTCGCGCGACGGAACGCGCGCCGGCATCGCGAGCGACCTCGGTGTCGTCGACGACCCGGTGCTCGAGCACCTTCGCGGATGTGACGCGCTGCTCTTCGAAGCGAATCACGACCTCGACATGCTTCGCACGGGGAGCTACCCGTGGAGCCTCAAGCGCCGGATCCTCTCGCGTCACGGCCACCTGTCGAACGAAGACTCGATGAGCGCGCTCGCGCGAATCGTGGGAGAGGCGACGCGCCACCTCTGCCTGATCCACCTCTCGGAGCGGAACAACCACGAGTCGATCGTGCGGGCCCACGCCGAAGAGCTGCGCGCGAAGGTCGGCTCCGAGATCGCCGTCAGCGTCGCAGGCCAGCACGCCCCCATGCCACCGATCGAAGTCACGCGCAAGAGCGGCAAGGGGCAGATGAGATTGTTCTGATGAGGTAGGCCAGAGGCCAAAGGCCAAAGGTCAAAGCAGGCAGGAAATGTGGCGCAGGCACTCCTGCCTGCGCGTCGGCGAAGCCGACTCACTGAGCGCGGCACGAACTAGCGGCGCTTCGCGCCGCGCGCAGACAGGAGTGTCTGCGCCACATCAGATCGTTGCCACCTGGTTGAATCTTTGGCCTCTGGCCTAATCCCGCTTCTCGCCTGCTTTGGCCTTTGACCTTTGGCCTTTGACCTGCTTCTCGGCCGGCTTGTCGAGCACCGACCAATACAGCGAGTTGAACACGAGCGGGAAGGTCGCGTGCGTCTGGGCTCGGTTCTGCGGGCGGAAGCCGAAGAGCACGAGCTTCCCTTTGCCGTAGGTGAAGGCGACCGCCGCAGCGCGACGCTCGAGCTTCGCGGTGCCGGAAATCCAGCCGGAGAGAAGGATTTTCGACGCGCTCTCCGGGTAGCGCGCGATCACAAAGCGCTCCATGTCGACGGCGGGCAGCGAGGTCTCGAAGGCGATCGAGCTGTCGACGAACGCGGCCGACCGGGGCGGCATCCCCCACCCGAGCGGAATGTCGTTGGCGACCTCGATCGCCGCGAGCGATCCAGGCGAGGAGAACTCGCCCGGCTTCGTCTTCGCGAGCACGTTGCGCACCGGAACGTTGAACTCGGAGATCACCCACTCGGTCGAGGCGCTGAACGCAACCAGCGTCCCTCCACCTTCGACGAAGCTCTTCAGCGCCCGCGCTCCCTCGGCTCCGATTCCGCCTCGATAGGGCTCGGGCAATTCGACGAAGTAGTTGATCTTCTCCTCGTCGATCTTCGGCCTGCC
>JAMPYE010000455.1 GCA_023700825.1 Thermoanaerobaculia bacterium
AGCAGCCCGGTCGGCCTGATGACCTGCTCGACGAAAAGGCCTCCCGTCTTCTGGAGCTCGTAGGGGCCCGGCGTCGCCGAGACGTAGATGATCTGGTTCAGCTTCCCGTCGAACTCGTCGACGTTGAGCGGGCGGTTGTCCTTCGCGCTCGGAAGGCGGAAGCCGTACTCGACCAGCGTCTCTTTTCGCGCTCGATCCCCTCCGAACATCGCGCGCACCTGGGGAATCGTCTGGTGCGACTCGTCGACGATGAGGAGCAGGTCGCGCGGGAAGTAGTCGATGAGCGTCGGCGGAGGCTCGCCGGGGGCCCTCCCCGTGAGATGCCTCGAGTAGTTCTCGATGCCGTTGCAGTAGCCGAGCTCGCTGATCATCTCGATGTCGAACATGGTCCGCTGCGAGAGGCGTTGCGCCTCGAGCAGCCGGTCGTGCGCGCGCAACTCCTCGACGCGCGCGTCGAGCTCCTCGCGAATCGTGTTGATCGACTGGAGCAGCCGTTCGCGCGGGGTGACGTAGTGCGTCTTCGGGTAGACGGCGAGGCGGTCGTACTTCCCCGTCGTCCTCCCGGTCACCGGGTCGATCCGCGAGATCGAGTCGATCTCGTCGCCGAAGTACTCGATCCGGACCGCGTCGTCCTCGTACGCCGGCCAGATCTCGAGAACGTCGCCCCGCACGCGGAACGATCCGCGCCCGAGATCGTACGGCGTGCGCTCGTACTGCATCTCCGCGAGCCGGCGCAGGTAGTGCTCGAGCGGCTTCGTCTCCCCCTTCTCGAAGAACAGCAGCATCCCGAAGTACAGCTCGGGGTCGCCGATGCCGTAAATGCAGGAGACCGACGCGACGATGATCACGTCGCGGCGCTCGAAGAGCGCCTTCGTCGCCGCGAGCCGAAGCTTGTCGATCTCGTCGTTCTTCGACATCTCCTTTTCGATGTAGAGATCGTTCTGCGGTATGTAGGCCTCGGGCTGGTAGTAGTCGTAGTACGAGACGAAGTACTCGACTGCATTGTTCGGGAAGAAGTTCCTGAACTCCTGGTAGAGCTGCGCGGCCAGCGTCTTGTTGTGGCTGAGCACGAGAGTCGGGCGGTTCACGTTCTCGATGACCTTCGCCACGGAGAAGGTCTTGCCCGAGCCGGTGACGCCGAGAAGCACCTGGTCCCGCACGCCCCCGAGCACGCCTCGCGTGAGCTCCTCGATCGCGCGGATCTGGTCGCCCTGCGGCTCAAACGGAGAAACTAGCTCGAAACGATCCATCGGACAGTCGTCAAGCGTCCCGAGGTGGAAGTTGTTCCCGACCCGTCGCGGCGGATCAGAGATCGACGCTGCGCGGTTCGGACGGATCCTCGTCCGCGGGCCCCGACAGCGACCGTTCGAACGACCCGGTCAGGTCCTCGACCTCGTCGATCGAGAGCTTGCGATCCCCCGTCGCCTTCTGCATCTCCTGCAGCAGAGGAAGCGCCGACTCGAGCTCGACCGTACCATCGGCGATCCCGTCGCGCACCGCGAGCAGCGACTGCTTGAAGGCGGCTCGCGCGTCGGGAGCCACGCCGCTGTCGAACATCCGCTCGGCCTCGGAGCTCATCTGCCCGAATGCGATCGCCACGAGTTTGGCGAGGCCGCCGGACTGGAGAAACATCCCGAGCATCGCCATCACTCCGATGGCGACGATCGCAACCACCCCTCCCGTGAGCGGCACCCACCTCGGAAATCGCGGAGCACGGGGCGGAGCGGCGTAGTAGTCGGCAGGCCGCCACCCCGGGGGAGGCGGAGGCGGCGGCTGCGCATCGCTCGCGTCGTCCTGATGCTCCGCGCCGGTGCCAGGGCCCGTCGCTTCACGCGACTCGGGCTGCATCTCCCCGGCTGGAAGCGCGCCGTTCACGTCGGGGGATCGCGAGTCTTCCGGGGAGTTGCCTTCCACTCGTTCGTCCATCACGTCACTATGATTGTTGACTCCATGACTGCATTTCAAGACAATCCTCAGGAACACAACCCACCAATGACTACCCTCGACAAACTCACGATACTCGTGCTCGACGACAACCCTCTCGTTCTCAAGCTCGCACGCGCGCTGCTGGAGCGGGAAGGAAGCTCTGTACTCACTGCGGCCAGCTGGATCGAGTTCAACCATGTGCTCGCAGCCAACACGCCCGACGTGATCTTCCTCGACGTGAACCTCCCGAGCATCAAAGGGAACCGCCTGAGCGAAGTGCTCAAGTCTCAGTCGAACAAGAAGGACATACCGATCATCCTGATCTCCGACCTGCCCGAGAAGTCGCTCGAGGAGATGTTCCCGAGCTCCGGTGCCGACGCGTGGCTGCGCAAGCCGCTGACGCGCGACAAGGTCCTCGAGGTCATCGGTCGCGTCCTTCCCTAGACGAGATTCCGGGCCCGACTCCCCATTCGCTTACGGTGGCGTGGTTTCGGCAGTGGCCGTTGCCGCGGCGCCTTCGGCTGGAATCGAGTTGACTCCGGCCGGCTCCGCGCCTTGCTGCGCGAACGCGGGCCGCTGGAGATAGAACGGCAGCTGGCTCACGGCAACGACCTCTCCACTGCAGTTCTGGCGTGGTTCGGTTCCGGTCAGGAAAGCTCCCGTCACGACTTTCGCGCAGGGGCCTTCACCGCGACGCCCCGTCTTCAAATCCATCGGGACGAGCGTCACTCCGGGCGGAACGTCGAATTCGCGCGGAGCGCCCCGAAGTTTCGCCTCGTCGACGCGATTCACGAAGTCGAGCCAGATCGGCAGGGCGACCTCTCCGCCCGTTGCTCCCGAGCCGAGCGACTTGGCCGGATCGTCGTAGCCGAGCCAGACCGCGATCGTGAACTCGGGTGTGAAGCCGATGAACCAGGCGTCTGTAAAGCCGTTCGTCGTTCCGGTCTTCCCCGCGACCCCTCCCGGCACCGTGCGCGCTTTGTAGCCCGTCCCGCGATCGATCACTCCCTCCATCATGTGAGTGATCAGATACGCGGTCTGGACCGACACCGCCTCCGCGAGCTCCGGGGTTCCTTCCTCGAGAACCTTGCTGGTCGCGTCGGTCACCCTGCGGATGTAGCGGGGCCGCGCATAGACACCCTGGTTCGCGAACGAGTTGTAGGCGGCGGCCATCTCGAGGGGTGAAACCCCCGCGGCGCCGAGCGCGAGCGACGGATAGGCGGGAAGCGGCGCCGAGACTCCGCAACGCCGCGTCAGATCGATCACGGCATCCGCTCCGACGAGCATGAACGTCTTCACGGCCGGAACGTTGATCGACTTCTCGAGCGCCTGCTGCAGCGTGATGATCCCAGAGTACTCACCGTCGTAATTCCTCGGCGAGTACGTCATGGTGTCGAGCGTGATGCTCACGGGCGAGTCGAACACCGTGTCTGCGACGGTGAACCCGCGCTCCAGCGCAGTCGCGTAGACGAACGGCTTGAAGCCCGAGCCCGTTTGCCGGAGCGACTGCACGGCGCGGTTGAACTTCGACCGCTGAAAGTCGTAGCCGCCCGACATCGCGAGAATCTCGCCGCTCCGCACGTCGAGCACGATGATCGCACCCTCGACCGCGGGGATCTGCTCGAGCGTCCAGGCAGTGGTCTTCTTCTTCGGGTCGGTCACGAGCTTCACGGAAACGAGATCGCCTCGCCGCACGATACCGGCCATCGACTCCTTGCGCGTCCAACTCCAGGCGTCGCGGGCGAGCCGGATCGTCTGGGCTCCGACCTTCACGTCGAACCGGTCCTTCTGCACGTCGGTCACGACGGCGCTGTAGACCACATTCTCACGCGGCGTCTCGTCCCAACCCGGATCGGACCACGCCTCGGGCTCGATCCCTTCGGCGATGACGTTGCGCGCCGGCTTGCGGAACCCCCGACGCTTGTCGAATCGATGCATTCCGTCACGGAGCGCGGTCTCGGCAATCTCCTGAAGCTGCAGGTCGAGCGTCGTCCAGACTTGGAGGCCGCTCTGATAGAGCTCATCGCTCCCGTAGTACTTCTCGATGTACTGCCGGACTTCCTCGGCGAAGTACGCGCCGACGTCGGGCGCCTCGTCCTTGTATGTTCCGAGCACGATCGGGGTGCGAACCGCGTCGCGGTATTCCTGGGGCGTGATGTACTTCTCCGCGACCATCCGGCCGAGGACGTGGTTGCGGCGGTCGAGCGA
>JAMPYE010000456.1 GCA_023700825.1 Thermoanaerobaculia bacterium
ACGCGAAGCCCGCGGGAGACACGCCGTACCGCGCGAAGAGCGACTCTTACGCGAAGCCCGCGGGAGACAAGCCGTACAAATCGAAGAGCGGTCCCTATTCGAAACCCGCGGGCGCCAAACCGTTCCGAAGTCGTGCCGCCGAAGGCAGCGCTCCGCCGCGGACAGAATCGCACGGAAAGAAGCCGTTCGCCGCCGACAAAGGCGGCTTCTCGAAGCCCGGCGCGAAGAAGCCGTTCTACAAGACGGTTCTGGACAAGAAGTTCAAGAAGAAACCGAAATAGGCGGAGAGTACGGATTTAGGATTTCGGATTTCGGATTTCGGATTTCGGATTTCGGATTTGGTCGCTCGAATGACTTGAATTCAGGGTGAGTCATTCTAGATAGCCCAGCGCGTAAGCGCTGGGAAGGCGTCGACAGAGAATGATCCGCGCCGCGGTAGCGGCGCGATTCTTGATCGTTCGCCGCAGAAGCACAGGAATCCCTCCTCCTCGCGCCTGAGACGAATCGAGAACGCGCCGCTGCCGCGGCGCTCAGTTCGTTTCGCGATCGCTTTCCCCGCGCTCACGCGCGGGGCTACATAGAAACGGCCGCCTCCGCGGCCGTCAGGGTGGCCTCCGGCCTTACTCGTATCTCAGCGCTTCGATCGGGTGGAGCGCCGCGGCTTTCCACGCGGGGTACCAGCCGAAGCCGATGCCGATGACCGAGCAGACGACCAGTCCGGTGACGGCCCAGAACCACGGGAAGACCATCGCGATGTCGAAGAAGATCGCCATCCCATTGCCGCCTGCGACGCCGGCGATGATCCCGGCGATCCCTCCGACTTCCGAGAGGACGATCGCTTCGACGAGGAACTGGCGCACGATGTCCTGCTTGCGCGCTCCCATCGCCTTGCGAACGCCGATCTCGCGCGTTCGCTCGGTGACGCTCACGAGCATGATGTTCATGATGCCGATGCCCGCCGCCAGAAGCGCGATCGCGCTGACGACGAATGCACCCGCGCGAATCGTCCCCGCGATCGACGCGAACGCATTGAGCAACGTGTCGTTCGAGTAGACCTCGAAGTCGTTCTCCGCCCCCAGCTTCAACCCGCGCGCGACGCGCATCGCGCCGATCGCCTTGTCCAGCGTCTGGTTGTAGGTCGCCTGGGAGGACGACTGCACCGCGATGTTGATCGAACGGTTCGAGCCGCCGAAGTCGGCGAAAAACTTCGTGATCGGCACCAGGATCATGTCGTCCTGGCTCTGCCCGAACGTGGAGCCCTTCTCGGCGAGCACGCCGATGATCTGGTACGGCCGTTCGTTGATCTTGATCGTCTTGCCCAGCGGCGACTGGTTCGGGAAGAGCTTCTTCTGGATCTCGGCGCCGACCACGGTCACCGCGCGCCCGAGGTCGACATCCTCGGCGGTCAGGTTCCGCCCGTAGCCGATCGTGTACTGGTTCGCGAGGAGGAAGTGCTCGTTCGTCCCGACGATGGTCTTGCCTCGAACCTTCGTGCGCTCGAAGCTCGCCGTTTCGCCGCGGTCGAACACCTTGAAGCAGATGACCTCCGCCTCCCCCTCCATGAGTCGCGCGAACTCGCGCGCCTCGAAGATCGTGATGTTCCGCCTGTTGGCGTACTTCTCCTCCTGGTCGTGTCCGCCCACCTGGATGGCCGGGTACTTCGCGAACTGGAAGAGGTTGCTGCCGAGAAACGAGAGGCCCGACTCGATCGACCCGGCGATCACGCTCAGTGCGGTCATCACGCCGATCACGGAGAAGACGCCGACGGCGATGCCGAGCATCGTCAGGATCGACCGGAGCTTGTTCAGCTTCAGCGACTGCAGCGCCATCCGGAAGATCTCGGCGAAGCTCATCGATCCGCCTCATCGCCGCCGTGCGAAATGTGGCGCAGGCACTCCTTCCTGCGCGCGGCGCGAAGCGCCGCCGTCGAAGCGCGAGCGTGGCGAAACCGGGTCGCCTTCGGCGACGCGCAGGCTGGAGTGCCTGCGCCACATTGGCGTCGTGTAGTTTCGTACGAGCTCATTCGTACCTCAACGCTTCGATCGGGTCGAGGCGCGATGCCGAGACCGCGGGAGCGAAACCGGAGAAGATCCCGGTCAGGGTCGACACGAGAATGCCGATCGCGACGAGCCCCAGGGAGAACTGCAGAGGAAACGCCGGGAAGGCCAGCGTGACCGCGACGCACATGAGGTACGACAGCAGCAGCCCGACCGCACCTCCCACGAGGCAGATCGACACCGCCTCGATGAGGAACTGCACCAGGATCGTCCTCCGCCGCGCGCCGACCGCCTTGCGCGTGCCGATCTCGCGCGTCCGTTCCTTCACGCTGACGTAGGTGATGTTCATGATTCCGATGGCGCCGACGAAGAGCGCGAGGCCGGTCACGAACAACCCGGCGATCGCGATGCCCGACTTGATGGGGCCGATCGTCGAGCGCAGCGCCGACTGCTCGTTGATCGAGAAGTCGTCTTTGTCCTCGGGCGCGAGCCCGCGCACGCGGCGCATCGCCCCAGTCAGCTCGCCGATCGCCTGCGCGGTCTTCGCTCGGTCGCGGATCTTCACGCGAATCTGCGCGTCCATGTGCCGGCTGAACGACTTCGAGAATGCCGCGAGCGGCACCACCGCCTGCGTGTCGAAGCTGAAGAGGCCGAGGAACGTCCCCTGCTTCTCGTACACGCCGACGACCCGAAAAGGCAGCCCGTCGATCATCACGGTCTTGTCGAGCGCGGACGTGTTCGGAAACAGCGCGTCCGCGACGTCGTACCCGAGGACGCAGACGTTGCGGCCGCCGCGCGACTCGATGTCCGTCATGAACCGGCCTTCCTTGAACTGCGCGGTCGACGTCGCCAGGAAGTCGTCCGTCGTCCCCTGGAGATAGACGCCGCGCACGATCTGGTCGCCGTACTTCACCGAGCGCATCGTGGCGACCATCGGCACGGCGGTCACCAGCTCCGAGTTAGGCGTCACCGCGATGATCTTCTTCAGGTCCTCGGCGTACCGCATCTCGATCCGCCGGCGATTCCTGTAGTTCCACCAGTCGTCGACGTGCCGCCAGGGCCATTTCTCGACGTAGAGGATGTCGTCACCGATCACCGCGAGGCTCCGCTCGAACCCCGTCTCGATCCCCATGATCGCCGAGCCCATGAGCGTCACCGCGATGATGCCGATGATCACCCCGAGGGCCGTCAGCATCGAGCGCATCTTGTGCGCCCGGATCTGCGTGAACGCGATCCGAAACCCCTCGACGACCTCGAGGGTGAGGTCGGAGGCGAGGCGGCTGGTGACGGTCAGGATGCTCATCGTTCGAAAAGGTCAAAGGTCATAGGTCAAAGGTCAAAGCAGGCATGGGCTCTGTTTACCCATGCGGTTGCCCCCTTGACCACGCCTTTGACTCAACGCTCAACACACAGCACTCCTGAAAACCTTCATGGACCAGAAGCCCTTGCCAATTGCCTGGCCTTTGCCTGCTTTGACCTTTGACCTTTGACCTCTGGCCTTTGACCTATGACCTGCCGTTGGGCTTCTCGATCGCCACCTTCGCCCCGTCCTTGAGCTTGCGGCTGATGGCGGTGTAGCTGCCGGAGACGACTTCCTCGCCCGGGGTGATGCCCTTCTTGATCTCGATGAAGGTGTTGTCGGAGATGCCGGTCTCGACGACCTTCATCACGACCTTGTCGCCGTTCTTCACGAAGACGACGCGCTGGAGCTTCTCCTTCTCTGCGCGCGCCTTCTGCCGGTCGAGGGCCTCGTTCGTGACGTCCGCGCGGTTGTCTTCCTCCTTGTCGGCGGACGACTGCTTCGCGCTCTGCCGCTCGCGCTCCTCGGGCGAGAGGTCACTGTCCTTCAGGCGCACCGTGACGCTCTGGATCGGAACGGCGTCGACGTCGCTGACGGTCGCCGTCTCGATGTCGGCCGTCGCGCTCATCCCCGGGCGCAGCACGACCTCGGGGTCGGGGATGCTGATCTTGACCTCGAAGTTCGTCACCTCTTCCTGCGTGCCGGCGTTGCGCGTGAGCGCGGTGCTCGCGATCTCGCGGACGACACCCTTCACGATTCGCTCGGGATACGCGTCGACGTTGATCCGCGCCGTGTCGCCCACCTTCACGTTGATGACGTCGTTCTCG
>JAMPYE010000457.1 GCA_023700825.1 Thermoanaerobaculia bacterium
CGGTGGACGTGAAGCACGCGGCTCTCGCGAGCCGCTTTTTTGTCGCTACCCGAAAATTTCTAACAACTAACAACTAACAACTAACAACTACGCGCTCCCCCTCAACACCCCGATCGCCGTCGCCATGTCCTCGGGCAACGGCGACTCGAAATCGAGTGGCTCGCCGGACCGTGGGTGAGGGAAGGCGAGGCGCGTCGCGTGCAGGGCCTGGCGACCCAGCGCCGCGAGCGCCTTGCGAATGCGCGGATCGGTCACGCCGCGCCACTGCGGGCCCGAATACACGGGGTCGCCCACGACGGGATGACCGATCGACTTGAGGTGAACGCGGATCTGGTGCGTCCGGCCGGTGCGGAGCGTGCAGCGAAGCAGAGAGGTGTTCGAGAAGCGCTCGAGGAGCTCCCAGTCCGTCAACGCTGCGCGCCCGCTGGCGACCACGGCCATCCGTTTGCGGTCCCGAGGGTCGCGTCCGATCGGTTTGTCGATCGATCCCGACTGGAGCCTGGGCGTGCCGTAGACGAGCGCGAGGTACTGCTTGACGACCTTCGGGGTGGCCCATGCGGAGGAGAGCGCGCGATGCGCGGCATCGTTCTTCGCGACGACCAGCAGCCCGCTGGTGTCCTTGTCGAGGCGATGGACGATTCCCGGGCGAGTCTGCCCGCCGACTCCGGAGAGGTCGCGGACGTGATGGAGGAGCGCGTTGACCAGCGTCGAGTCGGCATGACCGGCCGCCGGATGGACGACGAGCCCGGCTGGTTTGTCGACGACCACGATGTCGGCATCCTGGTAGACGATGCGGAGGGGAAGGTCCTGGGCCGGCGTTCCTGAGGGAGCGGGATCCGGGATCTCGAGGACGATCGAGTCACCGGCGCAGACCGTGTGGGAGCTCTTGTCGACGACCGTGCCGCCGATCGATACCCGCCCTTCGGATACGAGGCGGGCGAGCGAGCTCCGGCTGCGGTCGGGAACGAGGATCGCGAGAGCGCGATCGAGCCGCTCTCCCGCGCTTTCGCTGCCGACGACAAAACTGATCATTTGGGACAATGGGCATGTCTCCCGGCTCTGCGTGGTTGAACGGTTTGCACGGCCGAATCGCCCCGTGACGGTCCTGTTTCAGGATAGCGAAGGCTCGCGGGACACGTCGAGGATACTGCTACAATAACCGCAATCGTATGGCGCGCGCGCGCGTCCAGAGGAAACTCTCGCAAGAAGGGGAAACCATGAACATTCGCAGGATCAGTCTGATCGTAATCGCGGTGCTCGCCGTTGCGTCGATCGCGTCGGCCAGCAATTTCCGCGCGGCAGACATCGTCTATCTCCCGTCGGCCGGCAAGGTTGCCAGCGGTAGCGTCGTCTTCGTGACTGATGTCTACATCACGAACCACACGAACAGCAAGGTGGTCGTGTCGGTCGGCTTTGGTGAAACGGGTACCGCGGCCGACAACAGCCAGCTTCCGAAGAACCTCAAGAACCTCCCCACGTCCCTCGAGGCCGGCGAGCGGCGCCTGATCAGCGACGTCACGGGAACGCTCTTCCCCGAGAAGGACGGCAAACTCGGTTTCCTCGTCTTCTTCGCGTGCCGCGAGGGCGGGAACTGCCTGGACTGCGACGCGAACCCGGCGGACTGCTCGCTGATCAGCGTCGAAGGGCGCATCTACAGCTACCCGGCGGCCAATCCGGCGGGCGGAACCAAGGGTCAGCTCTTCGTGGGCTACCCCTGGTACTCCTTCGTCTCGCCGAACGACGCAGCCCTCTCGCTCGACAAGGTCTTCGTCGTCGGCCTGCGCAACGAGGGTGTGCGCCCGACGAGCGGCTACCGCACGAACTTCGGCATCCTGAACGCCTCGCAGGACTACACCGGCCAGGTCAAGGTCAGCGTCTTCACGGGCACCGGGACTTTCGTCGGCGAGAAGACGTACACGCTCAAGCCTCTCGGCCACGTGCAGACGGGCATTCTTGACGCCGCCCCGAATTTCACGACCAGCAATTCCGCCGGTTACGCGGTCATTCAGCAGGTCGGCTCGACGCTGGTTCCGGGTGGCTGCGCCGCCTGCGCTCCCGGCTTCTTCGTGTTCGGATCGGTGCTCGACAACGTCACCGACGACCCGACGACTCTCGAATCGATCTACACCGAGCAGCTCGACCTTCGTTGCGTCTACGGTTCGAAGGCCGACCGTCGCCCGGTCCGGCGGTAAACCGCTTCAAGTCGAATGGTTTCGGCTGCCCGGCCGCTGGCCGGGCAGCCATTTTTCTCCCCACGGAATCTGGCCCTCGCGGGCCGTGTTGTCGCAGAACGGCCGGGCGTGCTAGGATGCCCGTGAGCTTTCGAAGTCACGTCGAAAGCGGCCATTTTGGCCGCTTTTTTTGTTGCCCGGAAAACTTTCATGGAGCTGCCGAAGAAGATTGCCGACGAAATCGGGAAGATTGTCACCTCCGAAGGGCTCGAGCTCGTTCACATCGAGTATCGTCCCCAGGGGCGGGGCTTTGTCCTGCGAGTCGACATCGACAAGGAAGGCGGCGTGCAGATCGGCGATTGCGAGCAGATCTCGCATCAGCTCAGTGCGATGCTCGACGTCGAGGAATGGTCGACGACCCGCTACGACCTCGAGGTGTCCTCGCCCGGGCTCGATCGCAGGTTTTACGGCGAGGCGGACTACAAGAAGTTCGTGGGGCGGCTCGTGAGGGTGCAGACGAAGGACGCGGTGCGCGGGTTGCACGTCGTCGTGGGACGCCTCTCGGCGTACGACGGCACGCGGATCGTGGTTACGGACGAGACGATGAAGAAGGATCGCGATTACGAGATCGCGATGTCGAGCATCAAGGAAACAAGGCTGGAGATCGAGTTCTGACGCGATGACGCCGCGGCCTGCCGCAGCGCTCGGGTCTGAAGGAGCAGTGGACCAATGTTCAACGAGAATATCGGCAGAGACATCAGGGCGCTGGCGTTCGAGAAATCGATCGACGTCGAGAAGGTCTTCTCGGCGCTCGAAGACGCGCTTTCGACCGCGGCGAAGAAGTACTACCGCACGCGCGAGCCGATTCACACCACGCTCGACCGCGAGAACGGGAAGGTCGAGGTCTTCATCCTCAAGCAGGTCGTCGCGACCGCCGAGGAGATCGAGGACCCGAGCTCGCAGCTGACCCTCGACGAAGCGAAGAAGATCGATCCTTCGGCCGAGGCCGGGGGAACCGTCCGTCTCGACCACATCTCCAAGGTCGTCGTCGACGTCGTGGAGGACCCGATCACCGAGATCCGCTCGTGGGACGCGAGGAAGATCGATCCGAGCCTGGAGTCGGGCGACGTGGTCGAAATTCCGCTCACCAAGCCGCCCGAGGAACTGGGGCGTATCGCCGCGCAGTCGGCCAAGCAGGTCCTCTATCAGAAGGTTCGCGAGGCCGAGCGCGAGAAGATTTACCGCGAGTTCATCGGCAAGGTCGGAACGCTCGAGAACGGCTACGTGAAGCGGTTCGAGCGCGGCGACATGATCATCGACCTCAACGGCAAGACCGAGGGGATCATCCCGCGCAGCAATCAGTCGCGCGCCGAGCGCTACGCGCAGGGTGACCGTATCAAGGCGGTGATCACCGAGGTCCACACGCAGCCCAAGGGCCCGCAGGTCGTTCTCTCGAGGACGCATCCCGATCTGCTCATCAAGCTCTTCGAGATGGAAGTTCCCGAGATTTACGACGGAACGGTCGTGATCAAGGGGGCCGTCCGCGAGCCGGGCGAGCGCGCGAAGATCGCCGTGATGTCGCGCGAGCGTGACGTCGATCCGGTCGGCGCCTGCGTCGGAATGAAGGGCGGCCGCGTGCAGTCGATCATCCGCGAGCTTCGCGGCGAGAAGATCGACATCATCCCCTGGGACGAGGACATCGTGAAGTACGCGCAGAACTCGCTCGCCCCGGCGCGCATCACGCGCGTCAGCGTGACGAGCGACGCGGAAGCGCACAAGCCGCACCTCGACGTCATCGTCGACAACGACCAGCTCTCGCTCGCGATCGGCAAGCGCGGCCTCAACGTCCGGCTCGCGGCCGACCTGATCCGCGCGAAGATCGACATCAAGTCCGAGGAAGAGGTCAAGGACGAGGTTGCC
>JAMPYE010000458.1 GCA_023700825.1 Thermoanaerobaculia bacterium
ACGCCAGGGATCCGACCGCTTCACCTCGGCAACGAATCGTTCCTATGGTGGAAGATCGCAAGAACGCGCTTCTCTTCCGGCCAGAGCTGACCGGGGAGAGTAAAGACACCATTCCGACTGTGCAGCACGCACTTCTCCGCGGTCTCGAGACCGTCTTCCAGCTCGAGGAGGGTGAGATCCTCGCCGAGCCGATGCCCGTCGCGGACGCTCGAACCAGCTTCCTCTTCTACGAGGCGACCGAAGGTGGCGCCGGTGTCCTGACCCGTCTCGTCTCCGATCCCGACAGCCTCGCGGAGGTTGCGCGAGAGGCGCTTCGCATCCTTCACTTCGACCTCAACGTTCCGTTGCCGGCCGAAGCATCGGGCCTTGTCGACGGCGACGGCATCGCATGCGTCGCCGCGTGCTACCGCTGCATCATGTCGTACTACAACCAGCCCGACCACGAACTGCTCGATCGGCGCGACTTCGAAGCGCGGTCCTTCCTTCTGAGGCTAGCACGCGCCCGCGTGACGACACCGCAGGCGTGGAGCCGCCGTACGCCATCAGCCGATGCACGAGCGACCGTCTCGTCTGATGACATCACCGTGGCGTGGTTGAGCTTCGCGAAGACCCGCGACCTCATGCCCGATGTAGAACCCATGGAGATCGATGCCCAGCGCATCCCCCTCGTCTGGCGCGATCACTACGTCGCCGCTCTATTCGACGACGATCCGGCGTTAGCCACGAAGCTCGAGAGCAAGGGCTTCGACGTGATCGTGCTCGGACGTGACGAAGCCGTCTGGGGCGAGCGTTCATCTGAGCTGGTCAAGCTCCTGGGGAGGTCCGCTTGAGCGTGACCGTCCCTTCCGCCGCCCGCTGGAGCCCCGGAAGCCTCGTTCGCGCCCGCGGCCGAGAGTGGATCGTCCTCACCGGCAGCAGCGACGAGACGCTACGCGTCCGTCCGGTGTCCGGCTCCGAGGAGGATCAGACGCTCATTCACGTCGCGCTGGAGACGGAACCGGTCGCCGATGCGACGTTTCCTCCGCCCGATCCGTCGCAGAAGGCGGGCCACGATGCGGCACTTCTCCTGCGCGACGCGCTCGTTCTCTCGCTCCGGCGCGGTGCCGGTCCCTTCCGCAGCTTCGGCCAGATCTCGGTCGAGCCGCGCGCCTATCAGCTCGTCCCTCTCCTCATGGCACTCAAGCTCGACCCGGTGCGCCTTCTCATCGCCGACGACGTCGGCGTCGGCAAAACAATCGAGGCGGCGCTCATCGCGCGGGAGCTGCTCGATCGCGACGACATTCAGCGGTTCACCGTCCTCTGCCCGCCGCATCTCGTCGAGCAGTGGGTGAACGAGCTCGAGACGCGATTTCACCTTCACCCCGTCGGCGTGACGGCCGCCAGCGCCGCGCGCCTCGAGCGCGACCTCCCGCCGAGCGAGAGCATCTTCACTACCCATCATCACACCGTCGTCAGCCTCGACTACATCAAGAGCGACAAGCGGCGCTCCGAGTTCCTTCGCGCCTGCCCTGAGCTCGTGATCGTCGACGAGGCGCACACGTGCGCTGCGACCGGACAGGGAAGGCACCAGCGCTACGAGTTGCTGAAAGGCCTCGCCGAGTCGAAGACGAGGCACATCGTCATGCTCACCGCGACACCGCACAGCGGGGACGAAGCCGCCTACTTCCGTCTCCTCGGGCTCCTCGACGACAAGTTCGTCGCTCTGGCCACCGCCACCGGCGAGCAGCACAGGAGTCTTCGCGAAGATCTCGCTGCCCATCTCGTCCAGCGCCGTCGCCCCGACATTGCCGAATGGCAAGAGGGCAATCTCTTCCCGAAGCGCGAGACGAAGGAGCTGACCTACAAGCTCACCGGCGCCTGGGAGCACTTCTTCGACGATGTTCTCGACTACTGCGCATCCGTCGTCGAAGCCGCCGGACCAGACGCAACGAAACAGCGTCTAAACTTCTGGGGAACGCTGGCGCTCATGCGATGCGTCGCCTCGAGTCCTGCCGCCGCCGTGCAGGCGCTGCGTACGAGAGCGGGCCTTAACCAGGAGACCGTAGAGGAAGAGCTGCAGGAGCGCGTGTTCGACGGCGCTTCCGACGCGCTGGTCGACGACGACGTGGAGCCGCCCGCGAACAACGACGATCCGCTTCTCGGAAAGCTCATCACCCAGGCCGAACAACTTGCCGGCCAGTCGGGTGATCCGAAGCTCAAGCTCCTCACCGATCATGTGCGCGAGCTGCTCGCCGACGGTTTCAGCCCCGTCGTCTTCTGCCGCTACATCGCGACCGCCCACTACCTCGGGCAGCACCTCGACAAGCAGTTCAAGGACGTCACCATCGGCGTCGTCACCGGTGAGCTGACCAGCGATGAGCGCCGGGAAAGGGTCGACCTCTTCGGCGATGCCGACCGGCACCTCCTCATCGCCACCGACTGCCTGTCCGAAGGGGTAAACCTGCAGGAGCACTTCGACGCGGTGGTTCATTACGACCTCTCCTGGAATCCGACGCGCCACGAACAGCGCGAGGGTCGAGTAGATCGATTCGGCCAGAAGCAGCCGGTCGTTCGCGCGACGCTCCTCTACGGCGCGAACAATCCAGTCGACGGGGCGGTACTCGAAGTCATTCTCCGCAAGGCTGAGAAGATCCGCGAGGAGTTAGGCGTGCTCGTGCCTTTGCCTGACGACGGCCACACCCTGAGCCAGGCGCTTCTGAAAGCCGTGCTTCTGCGTCAGAGTGAACGCGCACGCAAGGGCCAGCAGAAGTTCTCCTTCCTCGACCTCGGTGAAGCGCAGGCGATCGACGCGCGCTGGCGCGACGCCGCGGAGAAAGCGAAGCGGAACCGTACCGTCTTCGCGCAGCGGCGCATCAAACCGGAAGACGTTCTGCCCGAGTGGCGGAAGTCGCTCGCTGCCGTCGGCGGAAAGGAAGACGTGCAGCGCTTCACTACGAGAGCGCTCGCGCGCCTCGGCGCCGGCCTCGAGCCGATCAGCTCGACGCGAAAGCGCGGCTTCAAGGCGCCGCTCGCCGCGCTGCCCGAAGACGTTCGCGAGCGTCTCGAGCCGGACGGGCTGACCGGCACCGTCTTCGTCGATTTCGACTATCCCCCCGCGCCGCGCTGCCGGAACGTGCAACGAAGCCATCCGCTCGTCTCCGTCCTCGCCGAGACGCTCCTCGAGCGGACGCTGGGACGCGAGGAGAGCGACGACGGTGACATTGCCGTTTTGGGCCGCGCCGGGTCCTGGATCGCCGACGGCGTTACCTCGCGCACGATTGTCGCGCTGCTCCGTCTGCGTCACCAGTTGACGACCCAGCGCGGCACGCAAGGTTCGACCGTGCTGGTCGAAGAGGCGACGGCGTTCGCCTGGCAGGGGAATGAACCGTCGCTCGAAGACGCCGAAGCGTTCGCCCTTCTTCACCCGCCACCGCTCGGCGATCCACCGCAGCACGTGCGAGACCGCTCGATCGCGGCGGCGCTTACGCAGCTCGAAGCGCACCGCGCCGATCTCGAAGCCTTCGCCGATCGTCGAGCGCAGGCCCTGCTTGCCGATCATCGCCGCGTTCGCGAAGCCGCTGGCGCTCGCGGGAGCTACAGCGTCAAAGCGCTCCTTCCGCCGGATGTCATCGGGCTGTTCGTCCTCCTGCCGAGGGTCGAGTAGATGGCGGTGAGACGAAAGACCCGTGCGCGGGAGGCGCAACTCGCGTTCGAGGCGCTCGCCATTGAGGGAAGCCTCCTTTCACCTGACTGGCTCTCGAAGATCGCGCAATTGCAGGCGGAGTCGCAGAGCGAGATCGACTACCGGATCCCGAAGGGATTGAACCTGCGCGACGAGATCGGCCGATTCTGGCGGATCGCGCAAGCGCACTGGACCGACTTCGAAAGCGGGCGAAAGGCGAACGGAGACGCGAAGCGGCTTGCTGACACGTTCGTTCCCTCGCTCCTTCGCGAAGCGTTCGGATTCGCGTCGCTCGAGAAGGTCGCGCCGGTCGTCATTGCCGAGCGCAGTCATCCAGTAGGCAACGCCGCGCTCACCGGGCGCGTGCCGGTCGTCGTCGCGCCGGCAGGGATGGGGATCGACGCTCTCGCGCCG
>JAMPYE010000459.1 GCA_023700825.1 Thermoanaerobaculia bacterium
CGCGGATGTCCTCGACCTTGCCGGTCTTGACCCTTTCCGCGCGAGAAATCGCGCGGCCCCATTGAAGCGACGCGCGTGTGCTGAAGAAGGACGAGCTTGCCGTCCTTTCCGCGCGAGAAATCGCGCGGCCCCATTGAAGCTCACGAGCCTGCGAGCCAACGATCTGCTTCGCAAACTTTCCGCGCGAGAAATCGCGCGGCCCCATTGAAGCCTCCGTGACAGGGGTCACGTCTTCGAATTGCCCGGAACTTTCCGCGCGAGAAATCGCGCGGCCCCATTGAAGCACCGTGACCGCCGTGATGACGTTCGGCGAGGAGCTCCTTTCCGCGCGAGAAATCGCGCGGCCCCATTGAAGCGCACACATCCTGCGCGATGGCGAGTACCCGGCGCAGCCTTCCGCGCGAGAAATCGCGCGGCCCGCAGAGCACCCTCTCAGGGACAGGGAACTCGGCTCTCCTCCGACGGGAAAGTGGGTGCAGTCACGGCGGTGGCTCGCGCCGTTCCTCGATCAGCGCGCGGGCACTCTCGCGAGATGAACCGCGAAGAGGCGCTCCGGATCGGTGAACGTCCGCTCGCGGATGAAGCCCGCCGCCCCGAGCAGCGCGTCGACGTGGCGCTCGTCGTACTTGATGCTCGACTCGGTGTGGATGCGCTCGCCCTGGCGAAAACGGATGCCCACGCCGAGCGCGTCGATTCTCACCCGATGGTCGCAGAGGCTCTCGAGGTGCATCTCGATGCGCGACTGCTCCTCGTTCCAGAGCGCGACGTGCGCGAAGCGGTCCAGGTCGAACTCGCCGCCGAGCTCCCGGTTGATCCTGGCGAGAACGTTCTTGTTGAACGCCGCGGTAACGCCCTCCGCGTCGTCATACGCGGGAACGAGGATCGCGGGGTCCTTTCGCAGGTCGGTGCCTAACAGGAGCGCCCCTCCGGGCGCGAGGCTCGCGCGCACGCCGGCGAGAAGCTCCGTTGCCTCGCCGTCCTCGAAGTTGCCGATCGAGCTCCCGATGAAGAGAACGAGCCTGCGCGGCCCGATCGCGCGGATGTGCGGAAGTGCCTCCGCGTGGTGCATGACGAGTGGCCTGACCGAAACAGCAGGAAGGCTCGCGGCGAGCCGCACCGTTGCCTCCGCGATCGCCGACTCCGACACGTCGACGGGTGCGAACACGCAGCGGCCCTGCCGCCTGACCACGGCGCGGAGGACGATCTCCGACTTCGTTGCGGTCCCCGCGCCGAGCTCGACGACGTGCAGAGGGAACGCGGTGCCTGCCGCGGCGGCTGCCACGATCTCGTCGGCATACTCGACGAGGATCGATCGCTCGACGCGCGTCGGGTAGTACTCGGGCAGTTTGGTGATCTCTTCGAACAGGCGCGAGCCTTCCTCGTCGTAGAAGAGAAACGGCGGAAGGCTCTTGTGGCCGGCCAGCAGGCCTCGCGCCACGACGCCTGCAATCGGGCTGACGTTTCGTTCGACTACCGCTGCGCGACGCTTCATCGCATCACCTCTCTGTTGCGTCTTTCGCGAGCCGCACGCCGGTCATCTGGAACCGGGTTCCCGGATGCCAGAAGTTGCGATACGTCGGTCGCACGTGCCCTCGCGGGGTGAAGCACGAGCCTCCGCGGAGGACGAACTGGTTGACCATGAACTTCCCGTTGTATTCGCCGATTGCGCCGGCGCCGGCGGTAAAGCCGGGGTAGGGCGAATAGCTCGAGCGCGTCCACTCCCACGCGTCGCCGAAGAGCTGGCGCGGAGCGTCGGACGGCTCGTCGGCCGGAAGGGGGCGCAGCGCGCCGCTCTCGCGAAAGTTGCCGTCGCTCGCGGGAAGCGCGACGGCGGCGGCTTCCCATTCCTCCTCCCTCGGGAGGCGCGCTCCGAAGAACGTCGCGATCGCGTCGGCCTCGTAGAAGCTCACGTGGGCGAGCGGCTCGTCGTCGGCCGCCTCACGAACGCCGTCGAGGCCGAAGACGACGAGCGCACCGCCGTCGCGTCGTGAGTAAAGCGGCCCGCGGATGCCGTGCGCGCGCACGAAATCGAGTCCGTCGGCGAGCCAGAGAGTGGCGGTGTCGTACCCGCCTGCATCGGCGAACGCCTTCCACTCGCCGACCGTGACGAGCCGGTCCGCGAGTGCATACGCCTCGAGCCATGCACGGTGCCGCGGCAGCTCGTTGTCGAACACGAAGGCGTTCGTGTCTGCGGCGCCAATCTCGAGCGTTCCTCCGGGATAGTCGACGAATCGCATCGGCGAGTCGCTGATCACCACATTGCCCGTTGATGCCCCCGCCTGCCGATACACGGGGCGCAGCGGATTCTCGGAGAAGGCGTTGAGGACGTCGGTGAGCAGCAACTCCTGGTGCTGCTCCTCGTGGGCCAGGCCGAGCTCGAGGACGGGGCGCATCGCCGCGAGCTCGTCGTCGCTCGCGGCGGAGAGCAGTTCGAGGAGCCGCCCGTCGATCGCGCGACGATACGTCGATACCTCGTCCGCGGTCGGTCTCGACAACATTCCGCGCTTCGGCCGCGCGTGACGAGGGCCGACGTGTTCGTAATACGAGTTGAAGAGGAAGCCGTAGTGCGGATCGAACGGCGCCACTCCGCGCGGGAGCAGCAGAAACGTCTCGAAGAACCAGGTCGTGTGCGCGCGGTGCCACTTGGTCGGGCTGCAGTCAGGCATGGACTGCACCTGCTGGTCCTCGGGAGTAAGTGGCGCTGCGAGATCCTCGGTAGCGGTGCGCACCGCCGCAAATCGATCGATCAGTGACTGTCTCATGATCTCGTCTCACCTCCACGGTGGCGACGGCGCGGAGACACCTCCGGCCCTTGCGGAGACTCTGGAGTGGCTGCCTAGCCTGATGGTGAAGGAGTCGAGGTTACCACACCCGTCCGGACGGAGGCCGGCGCGGCCGGCAACTTGAGGTCACGTCCGGGGGCGTCGGAACGGTCGTTGCCGCGAGGCGGCTCCCAGGTCGTGGGAGTCGGCGGGTTCCGCGCGTGATAGGCCAATCCTGGAAGCAGCCAACGTCGGTTCCCGCGGCCACGCCCGAGGCGACTTCGTCGGGCGAAGCTCAGTGGCCCGCCGTCGACTGAATCGCCCGCATTCTCGCCTTGAACCGATCCTCGGCCGAGCTCCCTGCTCCCCCGAGGGCTGCACGTTCCCAGGAGCCGTACGTCGGGTTCGGCAGGATGATCCACTTCGTGCCGAACCAGTCGGCGTGGCGGTCGAAGATCGCCTTCCGCTCCGCGAGCGACTTTCCGTTCGCGCTCACGAAATCGTTGAAATCGTCTCCGACGAGAAGGAGCACGCGGTACTTCTGCGCGACGAACGCGCGTCTCGACGACTTGTCGGACACCCAGTCGGGCATTTCGCCCAGCGTGAGTACGGTGTCCTCGCTTTCCGGCAGCGGAAGCCCGAGCCTGCGGAGATTCGCTCGCGAGGCCTCCTCGATCTTCTTCCTCTGGTTGGTGACGTAGAAGATCGTGACGCCGCGCGACTCGGCGTAGTGAAGAAACTCGACCGTCCCTGGGACGGCGGTGACGTTGCCCGATCGGATGTGCTCCTCGAACGCCTCTTCGGTGTGCGCAGCCGCGAGCTCGGTCAGTCTCGCCTGGTATGCCGAGTTGTCCAGGCAGGTCTCGTCGAGGTCGAGGATGATCGCGGGTCGGCGCTCGCCGGAGGCGACCGCGGTCAGTTCCGTCACCGCGCTCCAGGCCGGGTCGGCAAGCGCGAGGTCGAGCGCGCGCTGGGCCGCGGCGTATGCCTGTCGCGCCGATGCCTGGTACTCGACGGCAGTCCGCATCCAGACGACGCCCTGAAGCCCTTCCTGTCCGTAATGAATTTCAGACGGTTTCTCGACGGGAACGGCCACCGGCGCAGGAGTCGAATGCGCGCACGAAAGCCACGCGACAGAGAGAACCCCGATTCCTACCCTTGCAATCATCCTCATCGCTCTTCCTCACGCTCCGTGGATCCGGACCGAAGCCCGTCGAAGCGGGAATTCTAGCCGAGACTCCGCGCGGATTCCTCGGAGAATCGATGGGAAAATTGCCGAAGGCGGACGCCACGGGCCGGGACCGGC
>JAMPYE010000460.1 GCA_023700825.1 Thermoanaerobaculia bacterium
CGGAACACGGGCCCGGTACGTTTACGATCTACTCGACCACACCGACACGCTCACCGGATGGACTTCGATGGCGCGGACCACCGGTTTCCCCTGCGTGATCATGGCGCGTGCCCTGGCCGATGGGCGCTGCACGACGCCCGGCGTGCTCCCGCTGGAGCTCATCGCTCCCGACGAGCATCTCTTCGATCACATGCTCGACGAGCTCGGCAAGCGAGGCGTCACGCTCCACGAGCGCATCGAGAAGATGTAGGTCAGGGCGAGGGCAGGAGGCGACAGGCGAGAGGCGATGAGCAGGCGAGAGCCCAGCGGCCATCAAGCCTCGAGGTGGCGCAGGCACTGTTGTCTGCGCGTCGCCGAAGGCGACCTCTTCGAGTAGCAGGCAAGAGGCAACGATCACGCAGGCATCAGGCCCGTGGCCAGCTCAAGTCTCGATGTGGCGTAGAACCTCCTGCCTGCGCCACACTGCCTGCTGATCGCCTTTCGCCTCTCGCCTTTCGCCTTGACCGCTACTCCCAGCCTTCGCACTCCAGGAGAGCGTCGTCGGTGATTCTCCAGACGGCGTCCTCGTCGCAGAGCGCGACGGCTTCGACGACGCACTCGTCGCCGTCCTCGTCAATCAGCCGGATGTCCCAGAGATCGCAGTCGATGTCGGTGAGCGTGAAAGACGATCCCGACTTCAGCACGTGATCGCCGAGTTGATCGGGGCCCCACTCGTCGACGTCGCTCGGCGACATGTAGAGGTGGTGAATGTCCCATGACGTCTTGTTGAGAATCCGGACGGTGGCCGTGTCGGCGGCCGCCTCCACCGGGGCGAAACCAACGAGCGCAACGACCGCAAACGAGAAAAGCACCATCAAAGGTACCCGTTTCATCAGAGCTCCCTCCTGAAATTGGATGGCGCGGAGTATACGTCCGTTCGCCCCCCGCATTCCGCCTCGCCCGCTGAATCGGAAATCGCGCGGGCCCCGGCGCCGTTCCTCCCTGCGACCATGGACTGTCGTGTCGGCTGCGGAGCGTGCTGCGTCGCGCTCTCGATCTCCTCCCCGATTCCCGGGATGCCCGACGGGAAGCCGTCGGGCGTGCGCTGCGTGCAACTCACGGACGACAACCGCTGCATGCTCTGGGGCAAGGCCGAGCGCCCCGAGGTCTGCAACCGGCTCACGCCGATGGTGGAGATGTGCGGCGAGACGACCGACGACGCGCTGCGCTATCTCTACCGTCTCGAGTCGCAGACATCGCCGCGGCGTTAGGGCGTCATTCGCCCGGTACGCCTTCCGGCACGACCGGAACCGGCTTCAGTCCGGCGGAGAGCCGTCCCGCCTCCTCGCGAAGCGCCGGAAGATTCCGCGCGAAAACGAGCCCGCCACAGATCGCGATCGCCCCGCATATCGCGACCGTCGCGGGGGCGCCGATCTTCTCGCCGAGCGTGCCCGCCATCATCGAGCCGAGCGGGGCCGTGCCCATGAAGACCATCGCGTAGAGCGACATCACCCGCCCGCGCAGCGGATCGGGCGTCATCGTCTGCACGAGCGTGTTCGACGACGCCATCTGGATGATCATGAAGAAGCCGACCGGCAGGAGGAGTGCGACCGCCAGGCTGAACGAGCGGGCGAACGAGAAGGCGATCAGGCTCGCTCCGAACGAGACCGCGCCGACGACGACCCAGCGGCCGAGCCCTTCGACCCGACGCTTCGACGCGAGCACGAGCGCGCCGATCACGGCGCCGATGCCGGCGGCCGCGGTGAGGATGCCGAGACCTCGGGCCCCCGCGCCGAGGATGCGGTCGGCGATGATCGGCATCAGGACGATGTACGGGCTCGCCGTAAAGCTCGCCACGCCGAGGAGGATGAGAATCGCGCGGATCGGGCGGTGGCTGAAGGTGAATCGCCAGCCGTCGGCAAGCTCCTGCGCCGGGTGGCGTCGCACCTGCGGCTCCTCCAGCGGCGCGAGCCGCATCATCAGCAGGCTGATGATGATCGGGATGAAGCTCACGGCGTTGATGAAGAAGCACCACCCCTCGCCCACCGTCGCGACGAGCACGCCGGCGATCGCCGGGCCGATCACGCGCGCGCCGTTGAACATCGACGAGTTCAACCCGATCGCGTTCACGAGGTCCTCGCGGCCGACCATCTCGACGACGAACGACTGCCGCGTCGGTATGTCGATGCCGAAAACGACCGAGAGCACCACCGCGAGGGCGAAGAGATACGGGATCGTGATCCGGTCGGTGAGCGTGAGGATCGCGAGCAGGAGCGCCGGAACCATCGCGGCGACCTGCACCCAGATCAATACGCGGCGCCGCTCGAAGCGGTCGGCGAGCAGCCCGCCGATCGGGGACGCGAGGAATGCCGGAGCCTGCGTCGCGAACGCGACGGCGCCGAGAAGGAAGGGTGACCCGGTCAGACGGTAGACGAGCCACGCCTGCGCGACCGACTGCATCCAGGTCCCGACGAGCGAGATCAGCTGCCCGACGAAGAAGAGGCGGTAGTTGCGGTGTCGAAGGGCACGGAGCATGGGCGGGGAGATTTCGGATTTCGGATTTCGAATTCCGAATTTTCGAGATCGCGCGACTCCCTCAGATCGATGAACGGCTGGGAGGCCGCGCGTCTACGCTGCCAAATCCGAAATCCGAAAAACGAATTCCGAAACTACGACGCCCAGCGTGCGCGATCCGACCCTCACAAATTCGAAATTCGCAATTCGCAAATTCGAAATCCCTCCTTCCCTCCCATGCTACGCTTCCACGCATCCCATGATCCCGACGCCGGAGCAGCTTTCCGCGATCGGCCGGATGACGGCTGGCAACCTCAGGCAGGTTCCGTTCGCGACCCTTCTCTGCAGCATCGCGACTGGAGAGAAGACCGTCCTACTCGAACTGCGACGGAATCAGCTCGAGAAGAGGATCGTCTTCGAGAAGGGCTCACCCGTCGACTGCCGGTCGAACCTCGCGCACGAGACACTCGGGCGGTTTCTGATCGCCGAGGGGAAGTTGAACGAGGAGACCTTCAACACCAGCCTCGCGAAAGCCGCGTCGAAAGGGGTGCCGCTCGGAGAGATCCTCATCGAGAGCGAGCTCATCGGCGCGTTCGAGCTCTACCGCGTGTTGCAGCAGAATCTCGCGAAGAAGCTGCTCGACTGCTTCACCTGGCGCGACGGGACCTTCGAGATCCGAACCGTTCTTCCCGACGTCGACTCGTCGCTCAAAGTGAAGGCGCCCCAGCTGATCGTCACCGGCGTGATGAAGTTCGCCTCGCAGGAGGAGGTCGACAAGTCGGTCGCGCCGCTGGTCGGGAAGCAGCTTCTCCTGCACCCTTTGCCGCAGTTCCCGCTCGACGAGATCAAGCTCCCCGCCGCGCACACGCGGCTGCTCGACGCGATCAAGGGAGAGTTCCGGGTCGATCAGCTCTTCGAGGCAGGCGACCTCCCGCCCGAAGACGTCACGCGCCTGCTCTACGCTCTCGCCGTCATCGGCATCGTCGTGCGCGCAGAGCTGGTTTCGCCGGCGATGCGCCGCGCGCAGCAGCCAAAGCCGCCGCCGAAGCCCGCGGTGTCGATGGGCACGACCGCCGGCCTCGTCCCGATCCCGCAGGCGGCAACTCCGCCGCCGCAGGCTGCCGCCGATACCGACAAGCTCCGCGACGAGATCATGCAGGCCTTCCTGGCATTCCGGCGGCAGGATCCGTACGACCTGCTCAAACTCGAGGAGAAGGCGTCCGACCGCGAGATCGAGGATGCGTACCTCCGGCTCTCGAAGCGGTTCAACCCGCTCGCGCTCGAAGGCGGGCCGCTCGAGAACATCGGCGACAAGGCGCGCGAGATCTGTCTCGCCATCGGCCGCGCCTACGGCGAGCTCGCCGACCCGATCCAGCGCGACGCGGTCATGGAACGGCGCGCGCAGAAGCGGGAGGAGCATCGCCGCGGCCTCGCCTCGGGGCGCTTCGCGATCAAGACCGACCTGCTCGATCCTACCGTGCAGTTCCGCAAGGGAAAGGCGCTCATGGAAGCCGGCATGCACCGCGAGGCGATCCAACTGCTCGAGTTCGCCGCCGACTGCGACTCGCAGAAC
>JAMPYE010000461.1 GCA_023700825.1 Thermoanaerobaculia bacterium
CTCGTCACGCGAACGAACATCCATTACAAGTCGCCGAAGCAGAAGGGACGTGCCGACGACCCGTCGGACGAGAAGTGGCCGACGGAGAAGCTGAAGGGCTTCGAGCGGGTCAAGCAGCATCTCCCCGGACCGGCGATCGACAGCTCCTCGGGGGGCGTGTCGCGGAGCTTCGGATCGTCGTTCCTCCCCTCTCCCGACGCGAACGACGATCACGACTGCATCGACACGCTCACTGGTGAGCACTACCCGGAGAGCGGCTGCTTCGACGACGCCGGCAAGATGATCGGAACGCTCACCGTCGATCCGGCGGTCGCGGGTGCCTGCCTGCACCTGAACGGAAGCGTCTACTTCGGAGACGCCACCGACGGAATCGAAGACGACTGCTGGGACAAAGAAAACGTCCTCAAGACCACGCTCGTCGAGCTGATCGACGAGGACGGGGCCGAAGAGCTGGACGACGACGGCGACGGGCAGGTCAACGAAGACGGCCTGCCGCTCGGCGTGAACGACGACAACGACTGCATCGACTCGTTGGGGACGATCTACCGCGGCTCCGCCTGCCTTGGAACGGGGCCTAACGGTGAGGCGCTCCAGGCGCTGATCGACGAGGACGGCGTCGACCAGGTCGACAACGACGGCGACGGCCTCACGAACGAGGACGGTGCCGCCGCGTTCGCCGAGAGCGACTGCGCGCGCTTCTACCGCAAGCTCGGCATGGAGCCGACCGCGGAGGAGTCGGAGCAGGGCAAGCCGTGCGACGTCGGGCGCGCCCTCGTGAAGTTCGCCAACGACAAGGCGGTGGCGGAGGGGAAGAAGAAGCTCTTCAAGGCGAAGGACGACGGCACCTACGACCCGGACGCCACCGACGGCGTCGAGCCGGGGAAAGAGGAGCGCGACATCACCATCACCGAGTCGTTCGGCGTGAAGTGCCGGCGCGGCTCGTCGTTCGTCGCCGGCGTCTGCATCCCCGACGACGAGCTCGAGAACGCCGACCCCGAGACGCTCGCCACGTTGCGGGTGATCGGCGAAACGGACTTGCTCGTCGCCTCCGCCGAGTCGGACGACCCGGTCATCGCGAAAGTCGCGATGATGGGCTTCACCTTCGCCCCGCCCGTGATCGAGTGGGGCTACAAGATCGACGAGGACGTCTGCGTGCTCGGCATCTGCGTGGAAGTCTTCTACGCCCGCATCGGCTACGAGTTCGACCTCGCGCTCGGACTGCGGCTGCCGGTAGAAATCGAGCTCCCCGATGCGCCCGATTCCGTGCTCGCAGGCAGCGAGCACACCATCGACACGCAGGTCGAGCCGCTCAACTTCACCACCTCCCAGTTCGAGGATTTCTGCAACCAGCACAACCTCGCGGCCGACTGGTTCATCGGCGGAGGCGGCGGGGCGTCGCCCTGCCGCCGTTTCGGCTTCACGAACTTCCTCGACGCGGCAGTCCCCGACTCGCTGCTCCCGGCGGACAAGAAGGACGGTGACGAGTTCGTCGCGCGCTACAGCGTCTTCGCCGGCATCCAGGTGCGCGTGCTGATGATCCCGATCATCAACTGGGCCATCGACTCGAGCCTCGACATCCCCGCCGCCTGCACGATGAAGCACATCATCGACATCCTGAAATCGCCGGGCGACATCCCGATGACCGACATCGCGGAGTTCGTCCAGGCGCTGATGGGGTTCGGCGGCGGCACGCAGGAGGGCATTGTCAGCGTCCTCGATTTCATCAAGGACAAGGGCTGCGCCTGCGGAACGTTCGAGACGCCGTTCGGACTGAAGGACGACGGCGCGATCCGCCCGTTCCCCTTCAGCGGCAAATACGAGATCCGCGCCGATTGCGCCGAGGCCGCGGTGCGCGGCGAGATCATCACGATCGGCGGCAAGCCGCGGCCGCTCTGCACCAACATGATCCTCGGCGTCTCGGGCGCGAGCCTCGGCGTCGGCCTCGGGCTCGAGGCGAGAGCCGGATCGAACCTGATCCGCAGCAAGTGGAACACCACGGAGGACGCGACCAAATACGGCACGATCGACTGGACGCGCGCCGCGAACGAAGCCGCCGCGAAGGTGGCTCTCACCTTCAAGGCCGACAACTACGACGATGCCGACTTCCACGACACCGCGAAGATCAGCCTCAAGGATTTCATCTACTACCTGAATCTGATCCAGCTGACGCTCAACGCGAACCTCCAATTCGGCGGCATTCTCTCGCCGATCCCCGACATCGGCTCGTTCCCCATCTACCGGCTCAACATCAGCACGGGCGACTGGGGGATCCCGATTCCGCAGCACCCCGCGACCGAGCCGGTGTGGCTCGGGATCCTCGTGGAGAACTACGGGCTCGAGACGAGCGTGAAGCCCGAGACGACCGATCCCGCGCTGCTGGTCAACGCCGACACCCTGCGCATCGTGCCGGGTGAGTACGGGTCGTTCCTCGCGGGCGTGCGCAACATCGGCAGCTTCACGGGCGACTTCGACAACTTCCGCATCGCCCTCTCCAACCGGCCCGCGCAGGAGTCGGGCAACTACACGTTCGTCATCGACCCGAACAACGACCACGACTGCCGCCTCGCCGAGGGCTCGCCCTGCACGCTGCGCGGCATCCGCTGGGACGGCGTCGCCGACGAGTGCTACCTCGACAGCGGCGCGCCGCGCGCCGACCGCATCGAATGCATCGACGAGGACTCGCCCTCGACCGTGCAGGGTCTCAGCCGCGCGGAGCGCGACGACGACGGAGACGGCTGGCCGGACGAGGATCCGCCCGACGTCTGGGCGACCACTCCGAGCAGTCTCGACTTCACGGCACAGACGATTCTCGACCTGAACCCATACACGAGCAGCACGACGCCGACCGATCCTCCGCAGGCGGGACAGTCGCTCCGCATCGCCGTGAACCCGTTCCGTCATCCGCTGACCAGCCCGGGCGTCTACCCGATCCAGGTCACGGCAGACAGCGCCGAGGCGAAGGCAAAGGAGCTGGCGGCGATCGATCCGAGCGGGAACGCGCGCGCGGATGCGACCGACGTCTCGTTCATCAACATCGAGAGCTTCTTCGAGCCGCAGGTGGTCGTTCTCCCTAACAAGGACGGTGGTAAGCCCGGGGTGATGAAGAGCTACGTCGTCGAAGGGACAAATGCCGGCAACGTGCCCGACAGCATGAGCGTCACCCCGGCGTTCCTCGACTTCAACCAGGCTCACTGCACCCTGACCACGCTGGGACGGCTGGCGCCAGGCGCCGATCCGAACTGCGCCTACCGCGCGGTGCCAACGGCGATTCCCGCCGCGTGGACGACCATGTCGACGCTGACTCCGTACTTCCCCGAGGCACAGCCGGGGCAGCTCGCCCCTCTCGAGTCCGAGACCGACAGCTTCACCATCACTCCGCCGCGCGACTGGGCCGGCATGGACGACACCGTCTACCAGATCAGGGTCACGACGGTCAGCCAGGTCGACACGGACGAGCCGCCGGCGAGCAGGTACTTCGTCGCAGAGCACAAGGTCGAGGCGACGAAGGAGAGCATGACGCGCTACATCGGACTCGAGATCGCGGAGCTGATTGCGACGCTCGAGCAGGCGGCGGCCGAGGGAGTGACGGGTGGAGGAGTCAAGCCGATCGCCGTCCATCCGATTCAGGCGACCAACATGCGAGCGCTCGACGCGATTCTCGCGGGTGACCTGAAACGCGCGTCCGGAATTCACCGCACGAGCATCCATCTCGTCGAGGCGTTCGTCCGCGCGCTCGACGGCGGCGGCAAGAGCCTCCCGCCCGCGCTCTTCGCCGATCTTCACGCGCGTGCCGCGGCGATGCTCGCCGACATTGCGAAGGCCGAAGCCTGCATGGTTCCGTCGGCGCCGTAGCGCCCTAACTCACCAGCCAGGATCGGCGGGCGGCCTTCGGGCCGCCCGTTCTTCGTTCGAAGCACGAGCCGCCCGCTTCCGATCGGCTGCGGGCTTCGAGAGACGGTGTCGATCTTCCACGCCATCGCCGGTTCCGTCATCGCTGCATATGACCTGCGCGTTCGGCACGCCCTTATGCGTGTGCTAGCATGAATCCGCCGGTACCGGAAA
>JAMPYE010000462.1 GCA_023700825.1 Thermoanaerobaculia bacterium
CCTTGGCACAATCTCACACTCTGCCAATAGGCGCGGGAGAGTGAAACTTACGGCATGCGATACGCCGCACGCAAGCCACTGCCGCCGCTGTTCTACACCGCCGACCGCGTCGCCGAGATGCTCTCCCTGAGCATCCGCACGATCCGAAGGCGCCTCGCTGACGGGACCCTGCCGCATACCAGGTTGGGCACTCGCGTCCTCATTCCTAGGGAGGCGATCGCGGAATTGCTCCGCGACGCGGCACCCGCCGAGGTTGCTCACCGTCGCAGCCTCGAAGGGGCGAAGTGATGGGCGCGGTGATGGATCGGATACTGCGATTCCCTGAGGTGAAGCGGGCCCTAGGGCTTTCGCGCTCGACGGTATACGCGCAGATCGACGCGGGCCTCATGCCGCGCCCCGTCTCGCTCGGCGCTCGTGCGGTCGGTTGGCCGGAGTCTTCGATCTCTGCGATCGTCGCGGCTCGCGTCCGAGGCGCCAGTGACGCCGAGCTCCGCGAGCTTGTCGCCGCGCTCGATCGGAAGCGCCTGGGGGCGGTGTGAGCGGATTCTTCGCGAACTTCGGGATGCTCGGCTCGAGCCTGGCCGAACATGGCGTGGTCCCGCTGCTCACGTTTCAATGGCTCTGCGAGCATGCGGACCCGGACGGCAAAGTCCGCGACGTCCGCCCGAAGCGGATCGCCGCGGAGTTGTCTGTGATCGATGCGGGCCTCTTCACTCCGGCCGCCGTCGCGGAGGCACTCGAGGCGCTGCAACAGCCCGATCCGCAATCAAAAAGGAAGGAGTGCGAAGGGCGCCGAATCGTCCCGCTCGAGTCCGAAGGGTGTGCATTTCTTCTCGTCACCTGGGACTACTACCAAAACTTATGGGTGAGCGAGCGCCGGGCGATGAAGAACGCGGCACGGCAACGCCGTTTCAAAGCGAGTCATCGCGCAAGTGGTAACACCGAGGTAACGCATGGTAACGCCGAGGTAACGGACGATAACGATTCGCTCACGCTATCTAAATCGGAATCGCAATCGCAATCGAAGAAAGAAGAAGAGACGCCCCGCGCGCCGAAGCGCACGGCTCACTCAAGGGCGAATACTTCGGAGAAGAAATCCCGCAAGGACTCCCCTCGGGACGTCGCGCTCCGTTCCATCGTCGAGACGATCGCGCGCACCCGCCCGGCCTTCGCGCAGGGCGTCAACTACAAGGCGTTGTCGAAGCTCTGCACCGCATACGGCGCCGAAGGACTCCGAGCCGCCGCGGGATCCGTCGAGGACTGGAGCCGCGTCGAGGATCCGCTCCCTTACCTCAGCGGAGTCTGCAAGAAGATCGTCGACCGAGGCGCGAACGCGCCTCGCACTCGGCAGGATACGGGGCTGGGCTAAGCGATGGGATACCTTCTCGAGCAGTTCGTCCAACGTCACGGCTCCCGCCTGGGGAACTGGAAACGCCGCGGTCCTGACGGCCTCCGCGCCGCGTGTCCCGCGCACGCCGACCGGCACCCGTCCCTCGACGTCGACGAGAAGGGCGGCCGCCTGCTCTTCGTCTGTCGCGCCGGGTGCTCGGACGTGTTCACGGTCCTCCGCGAAGCTCTCGGCCTCGAGCCGGACGAGACGTCGATCGACGGCCGCTCAACGGCATGGGTGACGACGGCACGGCACCGCTACGGCGACCTGGAACACGAGCGCCGCGAGCGATACGTGCGGGGCGAGCGCGAGCGTCAGATGCCGTGGAACGCGACGGCCGACGGGGGCGCGACATGGCAACCCTCGACCGGAGGTATCGCCTCGAGCGCCGGGCTCTACCAGCGTTCGCTCCTGGCGGAGCGGCCGACCGAACCCGTCTTCGTCGTCGAGGGCGAAAAATGCGCCGACGTCCTCGCCGCTGAAGGACTCGTCGCGACGACGAATCCAGGCGGAGCGAGCGAGAAGAACCTTGGACGGTACGCCGACGCGTTTCGTGGGCGCCGGGTCTACATCCTCCCCGACAACGACGACGCGGGCGAGCGTCACGCAGCGGAATGGGTCGCCGCACTGCAGGGCGTCGCTCGCTCCGCGTGGATCGTGCGCCTCCCTGGCCTCGGCCCGAAGGATGACGTCGCCGACTGGATCGCCCGCGGCGGGACGGCCGACGAACTCGAACGCATCGCGCAGGATGCGAGCCCGCTCGCGGCGATCGTCGCGCCGACGCCTTCCGTCCGCGTCATCGGTGAGGTGCTCGAGATTCTCGAACACGGCTGGCCGAAGGGTTGGAACCTCGGACTCGGCGAGGAGGTCGATTCGCTCGTTCGCTTCTACCCGTCACACCTCGCGATCGTCACCGGAACGCCGAGCTCGGGGAAGTCGTCGCTCGTCGAAACGATCGCGGTGAATGTCTACCGCGAGCACGGCGTGAAAACCGCGTTCTTCGCCGGCGAAGCTCCGGAGGTCGAGCACGTCGTCTACCTCGCGCAGAAGTTCCACCAGGCGAGCCGCGAGACGCTTCGATCACAGCCGAACCGTCGCGAGCTCGTGGAGCGTATCCGCAACTTCGCGATCCGCCTGGAACCCGCCGGCGGGCAGCGTGACGTCGACACACTCGTTGCCGCGGCCGAGCATGCGGTCGAGCGCTACGGCGTGCGCCTCATCGTCCTCGACCCGTGGAGCGTCATTGAGAAGAACCGCGAGCGCTGGCAGACCGAAACCGAATTCGTTGCCGTGAGCCTTGAGAAGCTCCGACGTCTCGCGCAGAGTACCGACACCTGCGTTGTGCTCGTCGCGCACCCGAAGAAGATCGCCCGCCTCGCGGACGGCAACTTCGAACTCCCGAGCCTCTACGACATCTCCGGCTCAGCGCACTTCTTCAACGCTGCAGACCTCGGGCTCGTCGTGTATCGCGTCCGCCGCGACGGCCGCGACTTCGGCGAACTGCATGTTCGCAAAGTCCGTTTCGGACACATGGGCTCCCTCGGCAAAGCCGAACTCGTCTTCAACCACGCGACGACGGCATTCCTCGGCGCCGACCAGGCGGAGACCATGCAGCGGCCGCTACTTCGCGAGGTGCCGCGTGACTGACCTCGGCCGGTTCATCCAACTCGGGAACGGTCGCGCGTACTCGTTCGCGTCGCCTGGACCGATTCCTATCGCCGTCGTCGCGCGCAGCCTCTCGCGACTCTGCCGCTTCACCGGCCACCTTCGCGAGTTCTACAGCGTCGCGCAGCACTCGTGCCTCGTCTCGTCACTCGTGGCTCCCGAGCTCCGCGCGCATGCGCTGCTCCACGATGCGAGCGAGACGGTGATCTCAGACATCAGCTCGCCGCTCAAGGCCGCGATCGGGGCGCACGACGGCGGATTCCTCCGCGAGCTCGAAGACAACATCCACTCGGCCATTCTCGCGGGCTTCGGCCTCGAGCCTCTCGACGACGCCGGCGAGCGGGCCGTGAAACTCGCCGACGAATTCGCGGTCTGCGCCGAAGTGCGCGACCTCATGACGCCAGGTGAGCGGAGCCTCGAGCTCCCGCACGGCTTCGCCGTCGTGGCGCATGTTCCGCGCATCACTCGCACCTGGGCGCCAGACGAGGGTGAGGCGAGATTCCTCGAGCGCTGGGCGGAGGTGCGGCCGTGAAGTCGCCGCGTGTCGTTATCTCGGACGTGATACCCGCTACGTTCCCCACGCTCGTCGCGTGCGACATGAGAGTCGAGCTCGCCGACGGCCTCACCCTCGTGCTCCGTGACGTTCGCTACCTCGAGGCGTCGAGCGGAGGGAGATTCGTTGGGCTGCCGCGAAAGCAGCGGAGCGACGCCTTCGTCCGGACGGTCGACTTCGAAGGTCCCGTTGGCGCCGTGATCCTCGAGGCGATCCGCGAGGCAATGAAGCAGCAACTCGCGACGAGTATGGAGCTGGAAGCAGCAGCGACAGGGGGCGACGATGTCCCGTTCTAAGGGTGCTGCAGCCATTCGAAACTTGGAAACACCCGCGAGGCGTGGTGTCGCCGGCGCCTCCTCGCCGGCGGCCAACGTCGCCGCTCACGAGCCGCGTCCCGCGGGTGCTTCCAGTTTTCGAAGGCAGGAGGTGAAGTGATGAACGCA
>JAMPYE010000463.1 GCA_023700825.1 Thermoanaerobaculia bacterium
CGGGGAGTGGGAGCATCTGGACACGATCCTGAACGGATTTGCCGACACGAAGCGATTCGACGAGATCGTCATCTACTGGCGAGACGGCACGAGACAATCGATGCGGGGCGCGACCCCGGACGTAGGGGGGGACCCTGCCTGCCTCGCGGTCGCGAGGCGCTCGATCGAGCGGAACGCGGCGTCGGTGGATCTTCATCGCCATGCCTCCGGGGACATCGTCGTGGCTTTTGCGGCTCCGGTGTTTCGTGGGGATGTGCGAGAGCCCGAAGGTGCGGTGGTCCTCGAGACGCTGGCGGAGCGGTGGCTCTTCCCGTTCTTCACGGCGATGACGGCGGGAGCGAGTCGGACGGAAGCGATGCTCGTGGGACGCGACGGAGACTCGGCTCGCTATCTGACGCCGCTCGCCTTCGGTACCGCACAGCCTTTCGACACTCTCCGGCCGCTCTCGACTCCCGGCCTGGCCGTCGCCGCGGCGCTCGACGGGAAGCGCGTGACGGGAACCTACGTCGACTACCGCGGCGTGCCGGTGATTGCGGCAGCCCGGCCGATCGGCGGAACGCCGTGGGCGATCGTGGTGAAGATGGACAAGGAGCGGGGCGACCGCGCGCTCCGCGGTCGCCTCGCGAGGGACGGAGCCGTTCTCGGGCTGTGCCTCGTCACGATCGGCTCGCTGCTGGTCGTCGCCATCCGTGCGCAGGAACGTCGTGCGCTTGCGGCGAACGAGCGCCTGGCCGCCGTGCTCAAGTACGCGAGCGACGCGATCCTCTTTCTCGATCGCGAGGGTCGAATCGAGGAGGCGAACCGCAGGGCCGAGCAGCTTTACGGGCGGACGCGGGCCGAGCTCTTGTCGCTCTCGCTCTCGGACCTGCGCGATCCGTCCGTCGCCGGGTCGGCGGCCGAAGAGCTCGTACGGGCGGAGAGCAGCGCAAGCCGTGCGTTCCGCACGATTCACCACAGCGCTTCGGGGGCCGCGCTCGCGGTCGAGATCAGCAGCCGGTTCATCGAGGCCGAGGGAATCCGGGGATTCATCGTCATCGTGCGCGACGTGAGCGACGTGGCTGCCGCCGAGTTGCGGGTGCGCCGGCTCAACGAAGAGCTGGAGCGACGAGTGATCGAGCGGACCGCGCAACTCGCCGACGCCAATCGCGAGCTCGAGGCGTTCTCGTACTCCGTGTCTCACGACCTGCGCGCGCCACTCCGCGCGATCGACGGCTTCTCGAAGATCCTCTCCTCGGAGCATGCAGCCGCGCTCGACGACGAAGGCCGCAGGCTTCTGGAAGTCATCCGCTCGAGCACGCATCGGATGGGCTGTCTCATCGACGACCTCCTGGAGTTTTCGCGCGCCGGCCGGCGGGAGCTCCGGAAGCGCAGCGTCGACATGGCGGAGATCGCCCGCACCACCGCCGCCGGGCTCACGCAGGGCTCGCCACCGTCGCCTGTGCGCGTCGCGATCGACGAGCTACCACCCGCGACGTGCGACCTGACTCTGATCCGCCAGGTCTGGCGGCATCTCCTGGACAACGCCGTGAAGTTCTCCAGAATGAGAACCGATGCGACCGTCGAAGTCGGATTTCGGCGTGAAGGGGGCCGCACGATCTACTTCGTGCGCGACGACGGAGTCGGTTTCGACATGAAGTACGCCGACAAGCTCTTCGGTGTCTTCCAAAGGCTGCACACGCAGACGGACTTCGAGGGCACGGGAGTCGGGCTTGCGATGGTGCGGCGGATCGTTCATCGGCACGGCGGCGAGGTCTGGGCCGAGGGTGAGGTCGGCCGAGGCGCAACGTTTTACTTCTCGCTGCCCGACGACGGCCCGAGCGCGCCGCCCGGTTAGGCGAGCGCGAGAGGGGATGTCCATGCCGGTGCCGGCTGGTCCCGGTCGGGGCTCACTGCTCTCGCCACAGGATCAGCCCGAGCGATCTGGCCGCATCGGCCACCCGCGCAAGATCGACCGGCTTTCCGGAAAAGGCGATCGGCGCGAAGCCATGCCCGATGATCTGTTCCTGGTCCCAATGCGAGTTGGAGAGGACGATCACCGGCAGAGTCCTCGTGCGCCCGTCCGCGCGAAGTGCTTTGAGCACTTCCAGCCCCGAGACGCGCGGTGTGCGCAGGTCGAGGAGCACGACGACGGGGAGCCCGGGCGGATTCGCGGCGGCGAATGGCCCGCGCCCAAACAGGAAGTCGAGCGCTTCGGCGCCGTCGCGGACCCGCCGGAGCGGATGGAGGAGTGACGGCGAGCCGAGCGCCAGAAAGGTGAGCTCGGCATCGTCGTCGTTGTCCTCGACGAGAAGAATCGGGGGCGTCTCACTCATCGCGGTTCTCGCTTTCGCCGATCGTGAAGAAGAACGTCGCCCCTTCGCCGGGGGCGGCGGTGACCCAGATGCGGCCGTCATGGCGTTCGATCGCGCGTCGCGCGGTCGTCAGCCCGATCCCGGTGCCGGAGAACTCGGACGAAGGGTGGAGGCGCTCGAAGGGAACGAAGAGTTTGTGGACGTACGCCATGTCGAAGCCGGCGCCGTTGTCGCGCACGAAGAAGACCCGCTCGCCGCTCTCTTCGCGCTCGCCGAACTCGATCCTCGTCGCGCTCTGCTTCGCCGAGTACTTCCAGGCGTTGTCGAGCAGGTTGTCGAGCGCGATCGTCAGCAGTCGCGAATCGCCCCTGACCAGCAGGCCGGAGGGAATCTCCACGGTTGCGTTGCGTGCGGGCCCGGCCTCGCGAAGACGGGCGATGACGGTCGTCGCGATCCTCGAGAGGTCGACCGTCTCGAACTGCATGGTGAAGCGGTTGACGCGGGCCAGCGACATCAGGTCGTCGATGAGCGCGGACATCCGCAGCGCGGCCGCCTGGATCCTCTCGAGCTGGTGACGCTGGCCCGCGCCGAGAGCCGGGCCGTCCGCCGCCAGCAGGAAGCTGCTGTATCCGGTGATCGTGGTCAGGGGCGATCGCAGGTCGTGCGCGACCGACTGGCTGAAGGCCTCGAGCTCCTCGTTCGCGCGCTGGAGCTCACGCATCCAGTGCCTGCGCGAGCGGTTGATCTCGAGGTGAGCGCGCACGCGCGCCAGCAGCTCGCGCGCGGAGAACGGCTTCGTGAGGTAGTCGTCGGCCCCGATTTCCAATCCGTCGACCGAGACGTCTTCGCCGGCGCGGGCCGAGAGCAGGATGACCGGGATCGACTTGGTCCGCGCATCGGCGCGAAGCTGCCGGAGCAGCCCCAATCCGTCGAGTCGCGGCATCATGACGTCGCTCAGGACGAGGTCGGGCGGCCGGTCCCGAATCGCCTCCAGCGCCGCGAGTCCGTCAGGCGCCGTCTCCACCACGTAATGAGGCGCGAGGAGCGCGCCGATGTAGGCGCGCGCCTCCGCGCTGTCGTCGACCAGCAGCACCCGCGCCGCCGCCGCTCCACGCTTCGGCCGTTCGTCTTCCGAGAGGCCGGCCGTCACGGGCACGCCGCTCGAGAAGAGGCGACGGTCTTCCACCCGATGGACGATGTACGCGATGCGGCCGTCCGCGCTGAACACGGGCAGGTTCACCGGGCTCCAGTGGCGTCCCTCCTGGCCGCCGCCCGCGCCCGAGGGGAGGGCAATGTCGTACTTCTGCACCGCCATCGTGTCGGGCTCGCGTGTTGCGAGAACGCGCTCGAGCGAGGCCTGGAGCTTTCGAACGCCGCTCGCTTCCGGATCGTCCGGGTTCTCGGGAAACGCCTCGAAGATCCCGAGCCCCACGAGCGACTCCCGCCGGCGGAGAGACTCGCGTGCGAAGGCATCGGTCACGTCGAGGATCGTGAAACGCGGCGAGTCGGGCAGGAGAACCATGAACAGCCCCGGCAGCGACTCGAAGACGAGCCGGTAGTCGATGACGGATGGCGGGATCGCGCCCGCTTCTCTCTCGTTCGAGGGGTGCATTTCGGGGCCAGTCCTTTCAGTGTACGCCTGAACGAATTGGCTGGCCGCGCTCTTGTGGAATGGGAGTTCCGCGACGGGTGGCCGGCCCGGGCCACCCGTCGTCGCGCGCACAACATGTCGTCCTGAGCCACGTGCCGCGCGCGCGGC
>JAMPYE010000464.1 GCA_023700825.1 Thermoanaerobaculia bacterium
CGCGCGCAGACAAGAGTGTCTGCGCCACACCGACTCTTTTCTGCCTGCTTTGACCTTTGACCTTTGACCTTTGGCCTCTGGCCTGCCTTTCGCCTGCTTTGACCTTTGACCTATGACCTCTGACCTGCTTCTGGCTATAATCCGCGCGCCTCAGGCGGCAGGTCGCCGCCGCTAACAATAGGGAAGGACATCCATGTCGCAGAGAACGTTCACCATCGTCAAGCCTGACTCCGTCGAGAAGGGCAACCTCGGTAAAATCCTCGCCCGCCTCGAAGCGGAAGGGTTCAAGATCCTCGGCCTCAAGAGGCTTCACATGTCGACCTCGCAGGCTCAGGGGTTCTACGCGGTCCACCGCGAGCGCCCGTTTTTCGGTGACCTCGTCAAGTACATGACCTCGGGGCCCGTCGTCGCCGCCGCCCTCGAGCGCGCCGACGCCGTGCCGCATCTCCGCAAGGTCATGGGCGCGACCGACCCGGCCAAGGCCGACGCCGGCACGATCCGCAAGGAGTTCGGCGAGTCGATCGAGCGCAACGCCATCCACGGCTCCGACTCGCCCGAGAACGCCGCGATCGAGATCGGCTTCTTCTTCTCGACCTCCGAGCTGCTCTAGGCCCGATCGAGTGACCGGGGGCCGGCGCGAAGCCGGCCCCACGTTTTCCAGCGCAAAGGAGAGAGGCGTGCGAGTGCTGCAGGAGCTCTTCGACAACAACCGCGCGTGGGCCGATCGCGTTCGCGCAGCCGCGCCCGACTTCTTCGAGCAGCTCGCGCTCCAGCAGCAGCCCGAATACCTCTGGATCGGCTGCGCGGACAGCCGCGTCCCCGCGAACGAGATCGTCGGCATGCTGCCCGGCGAGATCTTCGTCCATCGCAACGTCGCAAACATCGTCGTTCACACCGACTTCAACTGCCTCTCGGTCCTGCAGTTCGCTGTCGACCTGCTGAAGGTCAAGCACGTCATCGTCTGCGGCCATTACGGCTGCGGCGGCATCGCCGCGGCGCTCGAGAACTCCAACCTCGGGCTCATCGACAACTGGCTCCGCAACGTGCGCGACGTCCATCGCCTGAACGCCGCCGAGCTCGAGCGCATCGAGTCGCGCGCCGAGCGCGTCGACCGCCTGTGCGAGCTCAACGTCGCCGCGCAGGTCGCGAACGTCTGCGACACCACGATCGTGCGCGCGGCCTGGGCGCGGGGACAGGAGCTCTCGGTCCACGGTTGGATCTACGCGCTGCGCGACGGCCTTCTGCGCGACCTCGGCGTCTGCGTCACCTCGGCCGCCGAGGCCGACACCGTTCGAGAGAGAACCGCCGGCCCCACCGAGCGCTGACCGTCCCGATCACCCGCAGCTCGCGACCGGCGATCCGCGGGACAGCGCGGCGCAGGGGCACGCGGCTAGATGTCCGTGGGATCGCCCAGCCTCTTGTTGAGCGCCACGGCGGCTTTCGTAAGGCGCTTCACGACTGCGACGCCGACTTCCTCGTTTTCGTGCAGCGTGACCGTGGCCATCTCGTACTTGCCGCCCGGCTTCAGGCGCGCTTCGATCTCGCGCAGGCGCTGGCCTCGCCAGAAGCCGAACAGGACACGACGCTCTTCGGCGCGGATGACGAGCACGGGCCCGTTCGAAAGGTAGACCAGGTTTCCCCACTTGATGACTTCTTCGAGTCGTGCGCTGACGAGAACGGCGGCCCGCAGCCGCTCCACGGTGGCCCGTTGCCACCCGGAGAGCGCCGCGACGTAGGCATCGGGGCTTGCGGCCGGGACCGACTTCTTCATTGCGTCTGACTCACGATGAGCGATTCGCGCGCGGCCTGACCGGCGTCACTCGGCCACGACCACGCGGAGAATCCCGTCAAAGGTACCGGAACACCGGCGGAAAGACGATCACGACGATCGCCGCCCACGCCGCGAAGACCGGCAGGTAGCGCGTCTGCCACGTCTCGAGGCTGGTGAAGGAGCCGCGCCCTCTCACGAAGCGGATGTAGAGCACGGCGGACCACGCCAGGTTGATGAGCAGAAGAATGTTCTCGCCGAGTGCGGCCACTCGGTTCGGCGTGAATCCGAACTCGGTGATGCGCGCGGCGATGGCCCAGAGCGCGACCGCGTCGGCCAGCAGGGCGCTGACGAGCAGCACGATCTGGAGCACGTCGAAGCCGCCCGGAGGCGACAACGGATCCCGCGCAGAAACCGAGTAGAGCAGCAGGCCGAGGACCACCACCAGGAGCAGGTCGAACGCGATGAGCACGTCCCGCTCGATGTCGATTCCGCGCCCGGTGAACAGCACGGTTCCCAGGAACACGATCAACAGGGCCGCGAAGAACGGTGTGAAGAGGCGCGTCAGGACCGGCGCCATGTTCTCGATCACGCTTTGCTTCGCCTCCACCAGCCACGAGGCGACCACGACCGCCCCGACCGCTCCACACGGCAGCAGCCACGACTCAAAGAAGGGCTCGGCGTCGATTCCGATCGCCTGGAAGAGCATCGCCATGAACGCCGTGAAGACGCCGCCGCCCAGAGCGATCAGAACGTAGTAGATGAACAGCTCGCCCGAGAATCGAATGAAGTCCATGCGGCCCGCGACCTGGCTCCAGCGGCCGCCGGCGTACGCGATGCCGACCACCAGCCAGAGCGCGAGCGGCATGTGAAGCACCGAGAGCACCTCGGTGGAGCCGTCGGGGACGAAGGGATAGACGTTCGCGAACACGCCCGCCGCGACGAACGCCACGGCCAGCCAGCGGAGAGTGCTCGCGTCGAGGCGCCGCTTCCAGGCGAAATAGCCGGTGAGAAGGGGGAGGACGAAGAGACTTGCATTGTGAGCGTAGAAGCTGGCGTTCTTGTCGAGATCGAGCCCGAAGAGCATCGGCGCCTTGATGAGCACGGCCGCGGCAACGGCGAGACAGAAGGCGACGACGGCGTCCGTTCGCACCCGCGCTCGCGGCTCTCCGGAATCCGGGGAGGCGGCGACGAGCTGCTTCCAGAGTCGTTCCGAGTGCTCGCGAGCGAACTCTCGTGAGAGAGCGTCGAGCTCCCCCATCCGCTTGACCGCCACGAGGAACGCTTCGTCTGTCGCGAGCCCCGCGTCCATCAGGCCTGCCACCTGCTCGCGCAGATGGTCTTCCAGCTCCGCCACGTCGACGGAATGGATCGCCTGCCGGCGGCGGAGGTAGCTCCTCCACTGGTCAATCTGTTCTTCGAGAGAGATCGTGTGATCTGAAGCAGGCATCGCTCAGGCTCCTTGTGCCAATGGCGTAGCTGATGTCGGGACGGAAATGGAGAGCTTCTGCCAGATGCCGCGAAGCGTGGCATCCACCGCCTGCCACTGCCGGCGCTCCTCAGTCAGGTGATTCCGGCCTTGCGGCGTGATCCGGTAGTACTTGCGACGACGGCCGCTCTCCGCGACCTCCCACCGCGCCTCGACGTGTTCGAGCCGCTCGAGCCGGTGCAGAACGGGGTAAAGCATCCCGTCCGTCCACTCCAGGTGGCCTCCGGACAACTCCCGGACACGCTGGAGGATGGCGTATCCGTAGCTGTCCCCTTCGGCCAGGATCGCGAGAACGATCGGGGTCGAGGAAGCAGCCATCAGGTCCTTGTTGATTTCCATGATTTCACCGTGTCGCAAGGCGCCGTTCGACTCGCCCCCCGCATACATGGCAGCATTATACATGGCAGTGCAATGTATGCAAGTACGGGCTCGAAGAGGATGGCGGGGAGACGCTGACCACTGCCTCGCGCTGGCTCGGTTCCGGGGTTCTGCCACGTCACCGGCGTCAGTGAAAATTGGCTTTGGTTCTTGTCGAGCGATCGAGGCGCTACTCGGCCCTTCCCGAAGGGGGCGCATTCTCCCGCCCGTGAACGCCGATGGCCATGGCAGCGCAAACATGCCGGCACCGAGCGCAAGCCCGTTCGCTGACCATCCGTGGGGAAACGGGGAGAGTTGACTGAAAGGCTGAAGGTATACGCTATGTTAGGCGGCGCGCAACCGAACCATGCCGTCCGACTCGGAGAAGCTCGAACGCTACGCCGAGCGTCCTTGCTGACACGGA
>JAMPYE010000465.1 GCA_023700825.1 Thermoanaerobaculia bacterium
CCTGCGCGCGGCGCAAAGCGCCACTCGCAACCTACGTGAATCAGTCGCCTTCGGCGACGCGCAGTCAGGAGTGCCTGCGCCACATCAGTCGTCCGGAACGATAGCACGGCGAGATCGAGGCGATCAGCGCGACCCTTCCGACTCCTCGAGGAGCCAGCGAGTGGCCGATTCCTCGTCGTCGAAGACACGGATCTTCCTGCCCGCGAGCCGGTTCACCGCATTGACCACCGGCTTAAGCCGCCGAAGCCCGACGACCGCGCTTGCGCGCATGTATCTCTTCTGGATGCGCACCGCTTCGATGATCGCGTGCATCCAGACGGTCGGGTACGGGTCGTCGTGCACGATCGTCCGCTGCAGGACCGAGTCGGGCGGCTGGCTCAGGATGAACTCCTTCACCGCGCGGACCCGCTCGAGAAGCAACGCGCGATCGGACTCGCGGTAGTCGACCACGAGGATCGTGCGCCCTTCGTGCTCCTCGAAGCGATAGTGCTCCTTCCCCGCCGAAGCGACGGCGCGCTCGACTCCGTTCGCAGTCACAGAGCGGATTGTATCCCGCCCCGATGTGGCCGAAGCAGTATCGAAGACTTCGAATTCGAACGATGCCTGGAGGTCGCACCCGCCCTGCGAACCCGTCGGAACCCCGTTCCGCGGGGCCACGCAGACGATCGCCTTTACAGCTCTTCCACGAACACCTGGTGAAGCATGATTGCGAGCGTCACCGCCGCCATCGCCGCCACGACCACGAGAGAGGTGATCGGGACGGCCCCGAGACCGCCGCCGCTCACCATGAGCTCCCCGAGACTCAAACGGTCGAGGAGGCCGCGCAACTCGGACCAGCGCCAGGCGAGGAACACCGCCCAGCAGGCCGCAACGGCGATCCAGACCACTGCCGAGCCGCCCGCCGGGCTCTCCGAAGCGCCGGCAGTCGCGCGCCTCGGCGCCAGTTGCGCCTTCAACCAGAGGACTCGCGGATCTGCCGTAGCTCGACCCACCGCATCGGCGTGACTCAGTTCTCCCAGTGCATGCGCGACCGCGAGCGTCTCGGCGCACACCGCGCAGCCGCGCGCATGCTCCCTAACCGCGGGGTCGAGCACGCCGCGCCTCGCCGCCTCGGCTACGTCATGCTCTCGCGAGCATTCTCGCCTTCTCATCGAAGCACCTCCGGTCCGATTCCCAGGCTCGACAGAGCCTCGGACATGCGCTTGCGCGCGCGAAACAGGATCACCTTCACGCTCGCCGCACCGACGCCGACTGCCTCGGCGATTTCCTGATGGCTGGCGCCGTCGACATAGGCCATCCAGAGGATCGCCCGATCGCGCACGCTCAAGCCCCCGAGCGCCTTCTCGACCCCCGTCCGCATCTCCGCCTGCTCTTCCGGATTGCGACGGGAGAGAAACGGCAGCCCGAGCGGCGCGCTCTCGCGCTGCTCGCGCCGCCACTCGTCGACCGCCATGCGCGTCGCGAGCTTGTAGAGATAGGCCCTCTGCTCCGGCTCGCTCCGCGACGTGTCGACCAGGCGGATGAACTGGATGTAGGCCTTCTGCGAGATGTCGTCGGCCTTCGCCGCGTTTCCCGTAAGTCGGTAGATGCGGTTCCAAAGAAGCCTCGCGGTCTTCCTGTAGAACGCCTCGAAGGCCGGCTCATCCATCCCTCGTCGATCCAGCGCTCTGCTCCCTTCGATCGAGACGGCGGCGGGAAGCAGTGCGCCGGCGCCCGCGATCGCAGTGATCACCCGATGCTCTCGCTCCCGTCAGACTCCGAGGTCTTGAGCATTCCCCATGATCTTGCCAGACGCATCGAGATGAGGCTACTCGCGAGGAACCCGAGCCCGAGCGACAGCGTCAGCACGCCCGGCACGACGAATCCATTGTCCACTGACGCCGCGAGGACCAGGAATCCGATACCGAGCATCGAGAGCACCGCGGCCCACTTCACGGCGCCGATGATCTTGTCCGGCTGGCCGCCTTCGCTCTTGTCGGCCGCCACTAGCATGTACGAACGCCCCTCGGGAGTCTTCAGGAACTCGGTGAACTCCTGGGCCGAGCCGAACTTGTCGAGCATACGGTTCTGCACCGAGGCGAGGGCCTCCCAGCGCTTCTGCTTGGTCTTCGCCCCGACGAACACCGCAAATGCCGCGAAGCCGAACGTGAACACAATCGCGAAGATTGGAATCATGAAAGCCAGATCGTTCATTGTTACCTCCGGAGCCGTAGAGGCTCGATGTATTTCGCACAGTGATACGCTGGAGGCGGGGCGATGGTTAACAGCCAACAGCCGCATGCGCCGAGAGCGATATGCCTGCCGTGGAACGCGGATGGCTGAATGCGATCCCCCGGAGTGCTGCTTCAGGCAGTCAGGAGCTTTGACCATGGACAAGGAACGGCAGCCCGAAAACAACGATCCCGGCGCAGGAGGCATGCTCCAGCGCAGCCTTCACAACGGGCTCGAGAAACTCCTCCGCGAAATCGACCAGGACGAGATCGTCCGGACCGTCGCTCACCTTCAGGAGAAGTACCCCGGCGAGACTCGTGAGGATCTCGCGAGACGACTGCTGGTCAAAGGCGCAATCAAGACCGCGACCGTCGGCACCGCCGCCGGCGCGGTCGGGGGGCCGATGGCGATCCTGGCGATGGGGCCCGACATCTTCACACTCGTGCGGGAGCAGAGCAGGCTCGTCCTTTCGATCGCGATCCTCTACGGACAGCGGCCAAAAGTCGCGGAGCGGCTGCGCGAGGTTCTCGCCGTGCTCGCGGTGGCCACGGGCACGACCTTCGCGCGCGTGGGCGTGCGGAAGCTCGTCATGCACGGGCTCGAATCCGAGATCGTCGGGACACTCGTCAAGAAGATCGCCGGACGCGTGGTGGCGAGACGCCTGCCGCGGATCATTCCCGTCATCGGTGGGCTCGTCGGCGGCGCGGTGAACGTCGCCGCGATGGTTGGCGTCGAGCGCGCGGCGATCGAGTACTACAGCGAAATCGAGCAGGACCTGCAGAGCGGTGAGTTCATCGAAATCACTCCGGAAGACACTGGCGAGTGACGGCGATGGCGACGCACTACGAGGTCGAGGAGTATGTCCGCTGGGAAGACATCGACGCGGCGGGCATCATCAACTATCAGGCGTACCTGCGGTTCTTCGCGCTCGCCGAGGCGGAACTCTTCCGGCATGCGGGGCTCACGTACAAGAGGCTGTTCGACGAGATCGGCATCTTTTTGCCTCGGAAGCGCGTCGAGTGCAACTTCCACCTTCCGGTAAGGCTCGACGATCTTCTCGTGGTCGCGGCCAGGATCGGGCACATCGGGCGCACCTCCCTGCGGATCGACTTCGAAGTGCGGAAACGCGGAGAGACTACGCTGGTCGCCGACGGGTGCTACGTGCTCGTCTCCGTCGGGCACACCGATTTCAAGCCATGCCCTCTGCCGGTGGAAGTGCGCGAGAAGCTCGCCCAGTTCACCGAACCTTCCACGATCGGCTGATCGGAGCGGCTCCTCAGTGGATCATCCCTGTCCTCGGCACGCTTGCCTCACGGCGCCTGGTCGATGACAATGAATTTTCGGCCCATGACGACGTAGGACGCGCGTGTGATGGAAACCTCTGAAGCGAGATCCGAGGAGCGATACCGGGTTCAGCACCGGCTCGAGGCGAGCTTCGGTGCGAACGAGGTCGTCCTCGTCGACCTGGGCGAGCATGGCGCGCAGCTGCAGCATCCGGTGCCGATCAAGCTCGGAGCCATCGCGCGGTTGTCTTTCGCGCTTCCTCAATCGAGCCAGCAGGTCCGGGTGCAGGGAACCATCGTATGGAGCAGGCTCTCGACGAAGCCCGATGCGGCTGGAAAGCGCCACTACTACTCGGGCGTGCGGCTCGAGGACCCCGAAGAGGCGATGAAAGGCGTAATCGCGCACCTGACGCAGCTGAACGTCCTGCGGCCCGACACCCTCTCGCTCGAGAAGAAGCAGAAGTCGCTGGCGGAGAAGGAGAGGGCACGGCAGCATCTCGGGTTCAAGCTCGTCGGACAGAAGCCCCGGATTCCGGACG
>JAMPYE010000466.1 GCA_023700825.1 Thermoanaerobaculia bacterium
GAAGGGAGGGCAGAGCGGCACGAAGCTCGCGCTCACGCGGCTCGAGACGAAGATCGTGCCACGCGAGGAATGGGCGCAGATTTTCACTGACGGCTGGCGCCTCCTTCGCGACTGGTTCTACGACCCGAAGATGCACGGGCTCGACTGGAACCTGATGCGCGAGCGCTACGGCGCGCTCGTTCCTCACGTCGCGCACCGTGCCGACCTCGACTTCATCTTCGGCGAGCTCGGCGGCGAGCTCAACGCGGGGCACGTCTACGTCGGCTGGGGCGACTTCCCGAAGCCGAAGCGGCGCGACGGAGGGTTGCTCGGAGCAGAGATCGCCGCCGACCCGTCGGGCTACTTCCGGATCGCCAGGATCTTCCCGGGCGAGAACTGGCACGAGGGCTTTCGCTCGCCCCTCACCGAGCCCGGAGTGACCGTGAACCGTGGCGACTACATCCTCGCCATCGACGGCACGAGCACGAAAGGCGTCGACAACGTCTACCGTCTCCTCGAGAACAAGGGGGGGCAGGTCGTGACGCTCCTCGTGAACGGCAGACCCGACCCCGCGGGGGCGCGACAGGAGAACGTGCGCACGATCACGCGCGAGACGAACCTGCGCTATCTCGACTGGGTCAGCTCGCGCCGCGAGATGGTCGATAAGGCATCGAACGGTCGCATCGGGTACATCCATCTGCCTAACACGGCCGTCGAGGGAAACCGGGAGCTGTTCAAGCACTTCTACCCGCAGGCGGGGAAGGAGGCGCTCATCATCGACGATCGTTACAACGGCGGCGGGTTCATTCCCGACCGGATGATCGAGCTTCTCGACCGGCCGGTCCTGAGCTACTGGGCCCGGCGCGGCGTGCAGCCCGACCAGACGCCCGGATTCGCGCACCAGGGGCCCAAAGTCGTGCTGATGAACGGGTACTCGGCTTCGGGAGGCGACGCGTTCCCCTACTTCTTCAGGAAGCGGAGTCTTGGGAAGCTGATCGGCACGCGAACGTGGGGAGGGCTCATCGGCCTTTCCGGAAACCCCGCATTCGTCGACGGAGGCGAGATCAACGTTCCCGAGTTCCGCTTCTTCGATACCGAGGGAATGTGGGCGGTCGAAAATTACGGCGTCGAGCCCGATATCGAGGTCGTCGATCTTCCCGAACTCGTGATCAGGGGAGGAGATCCGTCGCTCGAAAAAGCGGTCGAGGTGCTTCTGGAAGAACTTGCGAAGACACCGAGGAAGCCGCTCGTGATCCCCGTTCCGCCGGATGAGTCGAGGTAGAGCAGGTCAGGCGAACAGGCCAAAGGCCAAAGGTCAGAGGTCAAAGCAGGCAAGAGGCGAAAGGCAGGCTGCATCGCAACCTGCCCGTTCGAGTACAACTTCTCAGCACGCAGCGCTGCTCTTGCCGCCATCGCAACTCGTCTAACAACTAACAACTAACAACTAACAACTAACAACTAACAACTAACAACTCGAACTCTCCGGCATCGTCGTAAACGAGAAGAGCGGCCTTTCGGCCGCTCTTCGTGCTGCAATTTGGGTTGGCCGACTACTCGAGGACGACGATGACGACCCGGCGGTTCTGGGCGCGGGCGGCACGTGTCTTGTTGTCGGCGACCGGCGCGGTCTCACCGTACGAGATCGTCGACATGCGGCCGAGCGGAAGTGCGTGCTGCCTGTTGAGGTAGCGGCGGACCGACTCGGCGCGCTGCTGGCCGAGCATGTCGTTGGAGCTCTCGCTCCCGCGGTTGTCGGTGTAGCCCTGGATCTCGATGTAGACGGTGCGGTTGAGCTCCTTCACCTTGGCGGCGAGCTCGTCGAGGGCTGCCTTGGCGGCGTCATCGAGCTCCCACGAGCTGCTTGCGAAGCGGATGCGGTCCTCGTTGAAGGTCTGCTCGAAGACGACCTTGCCCTTGGCGAGCATGCCGGCTTCCTCGGCGCGCGCGAGCGCTTCGGCCGAGCTCTTGCTGAGCTCTTCGAGCTTCACATCGGTCTGGCGCTGCTTTTCCTGCAGGTCCTCGACCTGGCCGGCGACCGACTCGATCTTGGTGTCGGTCTTCATGGTCGCTTCCGCGATCTTCTGGTCGACCTGGCGCTGCGTGGCGCAGCCGGCCGCGACGACGGTGCTCAAAACGAGCGTGGAGAGAATGCTGGTCGTACGTTTCATAGTGTCCCTTCCTGTCTATTGGTAGTTTCGCCCCGCTTCATCGTTTCCGGGCGGCCTGCCTGTACGGCGGCTCGGTACCCGAGTAGCCGGCACGAGCACGGACCTTCCAGGACGATTTTGCGAGACGGATCGTAAACCGACGGTACTTTACACCACCTTTGCCCGTCGGCGTGAACCCGATGAGGTACTGGGACCTGAGGTCCCCGTGCATTGCCTTAACAGCAGCACGCAGCGATTCGATCTCGGTCTCCACCGCCATCCGTCCCCCCGAGGCATCAGCGATCTGCTGCAGCAGCTGGAGGTCGAGGCCCTGTTCGTCCTCGGGCGGCAGGTTCGGCTCGATCGGGAAGCGGATCGTGAGTGGGTAGATCGGGACAGAGACTCCCTCGAGGGCCTTTGCGAGCTCCTCGCGAGTCATCGACGACGCGTTGTCGAGCCCGTCGGTGATCAGGATGATCGTCTTGGCCCCGTTTTCGCCGAGCAGCGTCTTGTCGGGCATGACGGCGAGAGCGTCGTAGAACGCCGTCTTCCCCCAGGGCTCGATCATGTTCATCGCGTGAAGGATCGCATTCGGATCCTTCGTGAACGGCACGACTTCGGCCACTTCGCCGTTCGCGAAGACGTAAAGGGCGAAGTCGTCCTCTTTGCGTCGCAGTCCGAGCAGGGCTGCCACCGCCAGCCGGGCGCCGTCCATCTTGCCGGCCAGGCCCATCGAGCCTGATCCGTCGAGGAGGATCGTGAACGAGATTGGCGCGCTCTCGACGCGCTCGAACATGTCGGTGGCGACAGGTTTGCCGTCGATCAGCAGAGATACGTCCTTAGCGCTCAGCGTCGAGACCGAGCGCCCGCGGCGGTCGGCGACCGCAAAGGAGATCATCGTGTAGCCGACGGAGATCGTGTCGGAGAAGGTAACCGGTGCCTCCATCACGGGCCGTGCCGCCGGGGCAGGCACGGTCGCCGGCGCCGGGGAGGTCACAGGTTTCGCCCCAGACGGCGTCGTCGTCGCTGGAGCGGCCGGCTTCGGTTGAGCGGGCGGAGAGGCTGGTTTCGTGGTGGTTGCTGGTGCCTTCGGCGTCGAGGGCGCTGGCGGATCCGTACGCTTCAAATCCGGGAGCTTCTTCGCAGGTGGAGGCGGAGGGGAGAGCACCCTCACCCCTCCCGTCGGCGGCGGTGCCTGGGTCGAGGTCGACTGCGCCAGCGCGGGTCCTGCAAGGAGGATCGCTGCAAGCGCGATCGAGATTCGACCAGTCATAGGCTGAATTCTGCCACAGGGGTAAGTCCCGACGCGAAGCGAGCCCCCGCGGCGGAGTGGCCTTACCCGGACTCGGCCCCGGCTTCGACGGTCTCGACCGGTGCCTCTCCTGGGAAGACTTTGCAATTCCGAGTGTAAAAATGGGAACGATCGCGGTCCGCGTGCGGGCGACTCCTGCCTCCTAGCTGCTGTAATCGCCGTGGTCGTCATTCGTCCCTCGCGCCGTGCCGGATTGGGCGGATTCGCGGTTGCCCGCCGCCGCATGCCCTGCGGCTCCACCACGGCTCTCGATCTCGCGTTCCTCGTCCCGTACTTCCTTGCTACGATCGTGCCAGCGATGGCTACCTTTCATCTGATCGATGCAAGCCCTTACATCTTCCGGGCCTATTTCTCGCTGCCGGCCTCGCTCGTCGACACCACGGGACGGCCGTCGAACGCGGTTCAGGGGTACGCGGGCTTCCTGCTGCGATATCTCGAGACCGAGAAGCCGACTCACGCCGCGGTCGCGTTCGACGAGAGCCTGACGACGAGCTTTCGCAACGAGCTCTACCCGGCGTACAAGGCGCAGCGCGAGCTTCCGCCGGCCGAGCTCGAGGCGCAGCTCGACGATTGCCGCGCCCTGACCGAAGC
>JAMPYE010000467.1 GCA_023700825.1 Thermoanaerobaculia bacterium
AGCGCTCGGGGTGCGGCATCATGCCGAGCACGTTGCGCTCCCGGTTGCAGACGCCCGCGATGCTTCGCGCCGCGCCGTTCGGGTTCGCCGCGCCGGTCACGTTGCCGTCGGCATCGCAGTAGCGGAACGCCACCTGCCCGTTCGCCTCGAGCTCGTCGAGCGTCCGCTCGTCGGCGAAGAAGTTCCCCTCGCCGTGCGCGATCGGAATCCGCATGACCTGACCCTCCGCCATCGCGGCCGTGAAGGGAGTGGCCGCGTTCTCGACGCGGAGATGAACGTCACGGCAGATGAAGCGGAGGTGCTGATTCCGCATCAGCGCGCCCGGGAGCAGGCCGACCTCGGTCAGGACCTGGAAGCCGTTGCAGATGCCGAGCACGAGCCCGCCTTCTGCAGCATGGTCGCGGATCGAGTCCATGATCGGCGCGAACTTCGCGAGCGCGCCGGCGCGCAGGTAATCGCCGTAGGAGAAACCGCCGGGAACGATCACGCAGTCGGCACCTTTGAGGTTGCGATCCTTGTGCCAGAGCATCTCGGCGTCGGCGCCGGCGACCTTCGACGCCACGTGAAACGCGTCGTGGTCACAGTTCGATCCCGGGAGAAGGACGATTCCGAATTTCATCGAGGATTCCTGGCTGACGCCGCGCGAGCGGCCGTTTGATGGACGGATTGTAGAGCATGAGCGCCGCTCCGCAGGCAGGAAACCCGGCTACTCCTTCGGATCCGGCTGACGGTAGATCGTGAGGAACCCCGCAGGGTCGGTCGCGGCCCACGTGCCCGCCGGAGTGCGTGCAAGCGCGTAGGCGGCGACGCCGTAGAGCGAGGCGACGCGCGTCTGGCGGCGCGACGCCGTGAACGATCCGCCGGCGGCGCAGCGCTTCTCCGCGAGCACCACGCGCGCGGTCCCCTCGGCAGCCGCGATCTGCGGCCCGGCGCCGTCGGGAAGGCAGACGGCCTCGCTGCTGATCAGGTCGCCGAGCTCGAGGCTGAGGCGCATCGCCCCCGGCTCGCCTTGAGGCTTCTTCTCTTCGCGTGGCGCGGCCGGCGCTTCGGCGAGCCAATCGCGTGCCACGACGACGAGGACGCGGTCTCCGGCCGCGAAAAATGCGGAGACGATCTCGCGGTCCGTCTGCAGCGGCAGGCGCCCGATCTCACGCAGTGTCGCCGCATCGTAGAAGACCGCCATCGTCACGCGGCCGTTGGGGAACGACTCGTAGCCGACGACGGCGAGCACCCGCCCTTTCGAGTCGGTCGCGAGCGCGAGAGGATCGACGCTGCCGAGGGCGCGAATCTCGCGCTCTCCGAGCGCGTCGTAGACGTGGACCTTGCGCCCGAGGACATAGAGGAAACGCCCGGCGGGATCGGGAAGCGCATCGCGAACGGGCTCCCCTTCGAGCCCGATCTCGCGCACGACGCCGAGATCCGGGAGCGAGAGGATCGTTGCGCTCTCGTCACTTCCCTGGGCGACGTAGAGCCGTCCGTGCGCGATCCGGAGCGTCGAGAAGTCCTTGGTCGACGCCGACTCCTCCCGATCGATCGTCACCTCGCGCACGATCGCTCCCTTCACCGGATCGATCGCGACGACCGACTGCGGCTTCGCGAGACCGACGTAGAGGGTCCCGTCGGATGCGACGGCGAGCCCGCGCGGGGCCCCGTCGAGCTTCCAGCGCTTTTCGGCGAGCCGCCCGCGCGCGGAGACTTCCTCGAGGGTCGCCGCGGAGGCGCCCGTCGCGAGCGTCACGAGCGCAAGTAGCGCAGCAACTCTAGTCTTCAATCTGGACGGAGTAGTTCTCGACGATGGGATTCGCCAGGAGCTTTTCGGACATCTGCCCGAGCTGGCTTTCGAGTTCGGCGCGCGCGGAGGAACCATGACTGAGCGTGATGCGAAACAGCTTTCCCACGCGGACGTCTTCCACCCCCGAGAAGCCGAGAGTTTCGAGTGAGTGCTGAATCGCCTTGCCCTGGGGATCGAGGACGCCGGACTTGAGCTCGACGGTGACGGTGGCTTTCACGAAGGAGCCTCCTGAAACAAATGCTGAATTGAGAATTGAGAATTGAGAATTGCGAGAGGGACGCCGGCGCCGGTCGCGCTGTCGATGTTTGCTCGATTCTCAAGGCTCCATGCCCGCGGCGGATTATACGGGAACGGCGTGGAAGCCGCCGCCGTGGCAGGACCGCCGGGCCCGGTGAACGATACCCCGGCGCGGCAGGAATGAATGGCCATTCACGTGGACGGGAGCGGGGAGCGTTACACTCTCGCCGCAGCGCCATGCGGCACTACATCAATTACGGCGTACTTCTCGCCCTCAAGTGGGTCAGCAGCCTTTTCTACCGGGTCGATATGACCTGGATTGGAAACCCTCCTGCGGATCGCTGGGAGAACATCAGGCTCGTCGCGCTTCTCCATCACACCAGTCTCTTCGAGCCGGTGTTTCTCGGGGGCGTCCCGAACTCGTTCATCCGTCGCGCCGCCTTCCACGGCGTGATTCCCGCGGCCGACAAGACGATCGAGCGCCCGCTGGTGGGCTTTCTCTTCCGCATGATCGCCGCACACGTGATCCCGATCTCGCGCCAGCGCGACAACACCTGGTTCGAAGTGCTGCGCCGGATCGATCCCGACTCGATGGTCATCATCACCCCGGAGGGGAGAATGATGAGAAAGAACGGGCTCGATTCGAAGGGTCAGCCGATGACGGTCCGCGGCGGGATCGCCGACGTCATCGAGGCGATCCGCGAGGGGCGGATGCTCGTCGCCTACAGCGGGGGCCTCCACCACGTTCAGGCGCCCGGCGAGCACAACCCCAGGGTCTTCCGGACCGTGCGCATGAACCTCGAGGTCCTCGACATCGAGTCGTACGTCGCGGAGCTGATGAAGGACCGCGCTCCCGACCAGCTCAAGCGCGCCGTGCGCGACGACTTCGAGCGACGGCGCGACGAGAACTGCCCCTTCGAGCCGGGACAACGGCCCGCGCCTAACGGAGACGGACACGGAAGCTCGAGCGCAAGCGCAAGCGCGAGCGCAAGCGCAAGCGCAAGCGAAAAATAGCCCGGCCCGCGCCGCCTTTCATTCTCAATTCTTCATTCTTCATTCGACAGTCTTCATTTCGGTTTCCGTCCGTCTCACAGAAACCGAAATGAAGAATGTCGAATGGAGCATGAAGAATGAAGGAATCGTGGCCGGCGCCTATTCATCGCTTCTTCCGTACAAGCTCGCCGGCGCCTTCCTGATTGCCATGTACGCCTCCGGCTTGTCGATCGGCTCGAAGCCGTACTGCGCGTAGAGCGAGTGCGCGTCGCGTGTCGCCAGCAGGAACCGGCGAAGCGCCTGCAGATCCGGATGGGCGAGCACGGCCTCCATGAGCCGGTGGCCGATCCCCTTCCCTCTCACCGATTCCTCGACCCAGACGTCGGCGAGCCACGCAAAGGTCGCACGGTCGGTCACGACGCGCGCGAAACCGACCTGCCTACCGCCGAGAAACGCGGTGAACGGGATCGAGCCTTCGATCGAGCGCTTCACGACCTCCTTCGGAATCCCGGGCGCCCAGTAGGAGCTCGAGATCCAGCCGTGCAGGGTGTCGAGGTCGATTCTTTCCGGGTCGGTGGTGATCTCGATCGCGTCGTTCATCGTCGTTCGCCTCGCTGAAGCTTTCGCCGCGTAGAATAGCCGTTCATGAAAACAGCCGCAGCAGCCCTGCTCGCCTTTTCGCTCGCCTCTCCCGCTGCGCTCGCCGCCGACTCGCGCGCGAGCGTCGCCGCCGATCTCGTCACGATGAAGCCTTCGCTCATCGAAACGCGAAGGGAGCTCCACATGTACCCCGAGCTCTCGAACCGGGAAGCCGAGACGTCGAAGCGGATCGCGGCGTGGCTTGCGGCACGGGGCATCCCGCACGAGGCGGGAATCGCGAAGTACGGAGTCATCGCGACGATCAAGGGCTCGAAGCCGGGGCCGGTCGTCGCGGTGCGCGCCGACATCGACGGGCTGCCGATCGAGGAGACTCTCGACCTTCCTTACAAGTC
>JAMPYE010000468.1 GCA_023700825.1 Thermoanaerobaculia bacterium
CGATAGCAGTAAGGCGCGGCGAGATGCTTCACTCCCGCGACGTAGGTCCCGCCGTGACGCCAGGTCGCGTGGCCCGCGGCGCTCATCGCGAGCATCGAGCGACCGCTGTAGGAATGCCGGAGCGCGATGATCTCCTGCCTTCCGGTGTAGAGCCTCGCCAGCACCATCGCCGTCTCGTCGGCCTCGGTGCCGCTGTTCGTGAAGAAGCTCTTCTGGAGCGCGCCGGGCGCGAGCGACGCCACTTTTTCCGCGAGCTCGGCCTGCGGTTTGTTCACGTAGAGCGTCGAAGTGTGCGACACCTTGTCGAGCTGGTCGACGATCGCCTTGTTCACCTGGGCGTTGGCATGGCCGACCGAGACGGTGAGGACGCCGCCGAAGCAGTCGAGGTAGCGCGTGCCGTGCTCGTCCCAGACGTGCATTCCGACGCCGTGGTCGAGGACGATCGGGTCCTTGTAATAGGTAGAGGCACAGGGCCACGCGTGCTTGCGATGTTTCTCGAGAGTCTCCGACTCGAACGCGTCGGAGATCTTGAACATCTTGGTCGGTTCTGTCGTCATGACTTTCCTTCCTTTGTCGTGGCCGGCTCTTCCTGCGGAGCGTAGCCCTCGGCGTCATGGCCGCCGTGGTAGTCGCGGCCGTCGGGCCGCTTGATCTGCGACTGCGGGACGATGCGGTTGCGGAGCAGGCCGCGGAAGTCCTCGAGCTTCGTCCATCCGCGATGCGCGTTCTTCTCGAGGAACGCGCTCATGTCTTCCTTGAGGTGGCGGATGACGTTAGGCCCGATCGCCTGGTCGAGCATCGCTGCGGTGCAGACCTGCACCGTGCCGCACCCGAGGAGGAAGTAGTTGAGCGCGTGCTCGAAGGTGGAGATGCCGCCGATGCCGGAGAACTCCTTGTCCGGGAAGCGTTGCGTCATCTGCGCCATCTTCGCGAGCGAGATCGGAAGGATCGCGGGGCCTCCGAGGCCGCCGGTCGAGACGTAGCCGTCGACGTTCATCTCGAACTCCAGCGTGTTCGGGTCGACCAGAGGAAGCGACGTGAAGGTGTTGCTCGACGAGATCGCGTTCGCGCCGCCGGCGAAGGCCGCCTCGGCCTCGATCGTGATGTCGGTCGTCATCGGCGTGAGCTTGCACCAGAAGGGGACGCGCGCGACTTCCTTGACGACGCTGTTGACGAGCTTGCAGAGGCGCGCGCTCTTGCCGACGTTCGCGCCCATGTCCTCGCGATCCATGTGCGGGCACGAGAAGTTCAGCTCGATCCCGTCGCAGCCGGCGTCCTGCACCGCCTTCGTGAGCGTCCTCCAGTGGTCGAGCTCCTCGTCGCTCTCGGAGCCGGCCATGATCGACGCGATCAGGACGTGCTCGGGATACGCCTTCTTGATCTTCTCGAGATTCACCAGCCACCAGTCGAGCGGCTTGTCCGAGATCAGTTCCCAGTTCCACGACGAGTGGAGCACCGAATCGGGACGCTTCTTCATCGACAGGTGCGGCGAGTTGAAGTCGGCCGCGGTGAACTTCGTCTTCGGCCCCTTCACGTTGACGACCGGATGCATGCCGATGGTCTTAGTGACGACCCCGCCCCAGCCGGCGTCGAAGGCTCGCATGATGTTGCTGTCCGACTCGGTCGGAGGCGCCGAGGAGAGGAGGAACGGATTCGGGAATCGAATCCCGGTGAAAACGACCGACAAGTCAGAGCTCATGACTCCTCCTTCGGGGCACCTGCAGCGATGGGGTGGAACGCATAACTATAAGACCGAATTGGGAATTGGAGAATCGGGAAGTGGTGCGCCAGGCACGCATCCCGGAGGGATGCCAGAAGGTCGCCGGGGGTCGCCGCCGGCGACCCCCGGGAACGAAGCGAGTAAAGGTGTGCACCCCAGCGGGGTGCCACAGGGAAACACGCGTCGCCGTCGCGCTGGCACCCCTCCGGGGTGCAATACGTGTCATGCCCGTGCACCCCGGGTCGCCTGCGGCGACCCGGGGATACCTTCTGGCACGCCTCCGGCGTGCTCGTGGCGGCACGTCGGTCAACGGTAGTCGTCAGCCGTCGGTGCGGTAGCTGAGCCCCACCCCGGGGTCCGTTTCTCAATTCTTCATTCCGCATTCGACATTCTTCATTTCGGTTTCTGCGGGATCACGAAAACCGAAATGAAGAATGAAGAATGAGGAATGAGGAATGTGGAAAGAGAATCTGCCCGAGCCCGGCTTCAGAGTTCCGTTCAGCCGCCGGTGACAAAGAGCCAGGGTCAACTGCCTGCTCCCTCCCTTCCTCCGGCGCTATACTCTCTTTCCCCACACAACCAGAAGGAGCCCTCCATGAGCGTTGCCGAACCGGTCACGGCGTCGAAGTACCCCGACGTTCAGAACTACATCGACGGACGTTTCGTCGACGGCGGGGCGCGACGGATCGACGTCACGAACCCGAGCGACGGGTCGTTGCTCTCCCGCGTTCCGTGCTCGACGAGCGCGGAGCTCGACGCGGCGGTGGCGGCGGCGCGTCGAGCGTTTCCGAAATGGTCGGCGACGCCGATCAAGGAGCGGGCGCAGGTCTTCTTTCGCTACAAGGCGCTGCTCGAGCGCCACATCGACGAGCTCGCGGCTCTCGTCCGCGAAGAGAACGGCAAGGTCATCGACGAGGCGCGTGCCGAAGTGCTCAAGTCGGCCGAGCTCTGCGAGTTCGCCTGCTCGCTGCCGCAGCTGATTCCGGGCGAGGTGCTCGAGGTCAGCAAGGGGGTCGAGTGCCGCACCGAGCGGTTTCCGGTCGGGGTGGTCGCGTCGATCACGCCGTTCAATTTCCCCAACATGGTCCCTAACTGGACCATCCCCAACGCGCTCGCGCTCGGCAACACGATGGTGCTCAAGCCGTCGGAGCTCGTGCCTCTGAGCGCGCGGCGCATCGCGGAGCTGCTGAAGGAAGCGGGCCTGCCCGACGGCGTGCTCAACATCGTCCACGGCGACCGCGAGGTCGTCGAGGCGATCTGCGATCACGCCGACATCAACGCGATCACCTTCGTCGGCTCCACGCGCGTCGCCGCGATCGTCTACCGCCGCGGCACGTCGAACCTCAAGCGCGTGCTGGCGCTAGGCGGTGCGAAGAATCACCTCATCGTCATGCCCGACGCCGACGTCGAGATGACGGCGACGAACGTCGTCGCGTCGATGTCGGGCTGCGCGGGCCAGCGCTGCATGGCCGCGTCGGTGATGGTCTCCGTCGGCGACACGAGCCGCGTCATCGAACGGATGAAGTCGGTCGTCGCGGCGGTCGTACCGGGTCAGTCGATGGGGCCGGTGATCTCCGCCGAAGCGAAGGCGCGCATCGAACGCTACATCTCGGAGGCGGAGGCGAAGGGTGCGAAGGTGCTCGTCGACGGGCGCAACTGCGTCGTCCCGGGCAAGGAAGGCGGCTACCACGTCGGACCGACGATCATCGATCACGTGACTCCCGACATGGCGATCGCGAAGGAAGAGGTCTTCGGCCCCGTGCTCGCGATCATCCGGACCTCGGCGCTGGACGAGGCGCTTGCCGTCGAGAACGCCAACCCGTACGGCAACGCGGCCTCCGTCTACACCGAGAGCGGAGGCGTCGCGCGACAGGTGATGGAGAAAGCGAGCGCCGGAATGATCGGCATCAACGTCGGCGTCCCGGTGCCGCGCGAGCCGTTTCCGTTCGGCGGCTGGAACCAGTCGAAATTCGGCGTCGGAGACATTACCGGCAAGGGCGCCGTCGAGTTCCTCACGCAGACGAAGAAGTTCACGACGAAGTGGAACCGCGAAGCGGGAGTGAACTGGATGTCGTGAGGCAGGTTCGAGGTCAAAGGTCAAAGGTCAATGCAGGCATGTGGAGTGCGAAGGCAAAGCTTTCGCGCCGGCGCGAAGCGCCGCATCGAACAAGCATGGGGAACTGCGTGGCGCAGGCACTCCTGCCTGCGCGCGGCGCGAAGCGCCGCCGCGTGAAGGTGCCGGAGTCTGAACCGTATCGGCCGCCTTCGGCGGCGCGCAGGCAGGAGTGC
>JAMPYE010000469.1 GCA_023700825.1 Thermoanaerobaculia bacterium
CCGGGTCGCGACCGCCTCGGCGAAGCGGGCCGGTGGCTCCGCGAGCCTGACCGCGTCGAGCGCTTCGCAGACGGAACACATGTCGAGAAAGTAAGAGTCGATCTCTTCGTCCCGCCGGCGCAGCTCCCAGAGCTCCTGCGCGCCGGCGGGGGTGATCTCACCGTCGATCTGGCGGTGGACGAGCTCAACGACTCTGTCGTCCGGCATTCGCGCTCCCCCGCGGTCCGTAGCCGAGCGCCGACAGCTCCTTCCTCAGGATCTGTCGCGCTTCGTAGAGACGCGAACGGAAGGTCTTCTCGGGTATCCCGAGGATCTCGGCCGCGTCGTGATAGGAACAGTCCAGGAAATGGCGAAGAACCACCGCGGCGCGGAGCTCGGGGCGAAGCCTGCCGAGAATCGCCTCGACGTGCTCCTTCGCCTCCTTCGCCTCGAGCATGTCGACCGGGCCCGCGAGCCTCGACGGAAGGTCGGGGCGCATCGGCTCGTGCGGATGCCTCGCAGCGGCGAAGTTCAGCGCGTCGTTGATTGCGATGCGGTAGATCCAGCTGAAGAAGCGGCGGCGCTGGTCGAACGCGTCGAGGCTCCGGAACGCCTTGAGGAACACCGCCTGCGAAACCTCCAGCGCGTCTTCGCGATCGCGCACGATGTGGACTGCCGCGTTGTAGACCATCGTCTGGTACCGGGCGACCAGCTCGCCGAACGCCTCCGTCTCGCCGTCGAGGCATCGGCGCACGCAGTTCAGGTCGTCATTGTCGGAAGTACCGTTCATGGTGTCGAAAAGTTGGAATGGGTTCGGTTCGCCTCCATTGCGCGTCCACCTCTGTCAACGCGAAGCAGCATGTGGCGCAGACACTCTTGTCTGCGCGCGGCGCGAAGCGTCGCACCGCTTTCCCGGGAACCGTGCGAACAGCCGGCCGCCTTCGGCGGCGCGCAGGCAGGAGTGCCTGCGCCACATGCTGCTTTGCGCTGCCCACGGCCCTGCATCGTTCGCGTCAAACTCCTTTCACGCCGCGCCGAGCCGCTTGAGCACCACGATCGTGATGTCGTCGCTCTGCGGATGCCCGCCGGCGTGCGCCCGGACCGCGCCGAGGATCGCCGCGACGATCGCCGAAGCGGGCCGTTCGCGGCTCGCCACCACGAGCGCGGCCAGCTGTTCCTCGCCGAATTCCTCGTCACCGGCGTTGATCGCCTCGGTGACACCGTCGGAGTAGATGACGACGCAGTCGCCCGTTGCCATCGTCCGCGTCGCGCTCGAGTACGGCAGCGTCTCGAGCATCCCCAGCGCCGCGCCGCTGCTCGCCAGCCGCTCGCACCGGCCGTCGGCGGTAACGAAGAGCGGCGGGTTGTGGCCCGCGTTGCAGAACTCGAACAGGCCACTTGCCGAGTCGACGATCGAGGTGAAGAAGGTCACGAACTTCGTGTCGGGTGTGCTGCGGCAGAGGAGCGTGTTGGCGTGGCGCATCGCGCTGTCGGGCGACATCTGGAGCATCGCCATGAGCTGGATCATCGCCTGGACGTTCGCCATCAGGAGCGAGGCCGGAAGCCCCTTTCCCGACACGTCGCCAACGCAGACGAGCCAGCGATGCGCGTCGACCGGAACGACGTCGAAGTAGTCGCCACCGACCAGTTCCGCGGCCACGTTCGTGCCGTGGATGTCGAACCCCTCGATTCGCGGGATCGGTTGCGGCAGCAGGTGCCGCTGCACCTCGGCGGCGAGCTGCACCTGCTCGCGTATCTTCGCGAGCTTCAGTTCCTCGTCGTGCAGCCGGGCGTTCTCGACGATCTGCGCCGACTGCGAGCCGATGATCGCGAGCAGCCGCTGGTCGTCCGTGTCGAACGGGGCGCCGCCCTTCTTGTTGTACACGGTCAGCACCCCGGTGAGCTTCCCCTTCACGACGAGCGGCACCGCGATGAGCGAGCGGATCGTCGCCTCCCACTCGACGCCGCGGAAGCGCTCGTCGTTAGGCGGATCGTTGACGAGCAGCGGCATCCGGTGGATCTGCATCCAGCCGAGCAGCGCGTTCTTGAAGTGGAACGCCTCGACGTTCAGGCTGCTGCCGACCTCGCGCACGAGCGTCCTGAGGCTCGAGCTCTGCTCGTCCGCCGCGAGCGTGATGACGCCCTCCTCCGCGTCGAGCGCGCGAAGCGAGCGGGCGACGATGGTCCGCATCACCTGCTCCACGTCGAGCGACGCGCCGATGGCGCGCGCGAGGTCGTTCAGCGTCGAGAGCTCGCTGACCGCGCGGGACAGGCGCTCGACTTCACGCTCGAGATTGGTTTGCGGCTCGGCCACGGCGCCCTTCGACGCGTGTCCGGCACCCGACCCGTCGGAAGGACGGCTCACGAGGCACCTCCTGAATTCGTGTTAGGGATGGAAGGGGCGGCGGGCGAAACAGCGCGCCGAGAGCGCGCGACGCGCGGCGACCTCCCCTGCCCGTCCCCCGGGTCGCCGGAAAGGGGCATTCCCATGATCGTCGGATCGACCATGACGAGCTCGCTGCCGCGCGTTACCTGTTACCGAGAAATTTAGGTCTTCCGCCGCCCGGAAGCCGGTGATCTTCGATACCGTGCGCGATGACGGGTGAACGGGCGGGTCATCCCGATCCCGCGAGGCGGGACGCGGCGGGTGAGGAGGGATCCCGCAGGGAAGTACGCACGAAGTCGAAGGCCGCAACTCCCGCGCGCGACCTCGACCGCAACCTTCGCCGCCTCCTCCACGCCGAGCGCGCCGCGCTCGATCCGTTTCGCGAGCGACTCTCCTTCGTAGTACGCCATCGCGATGAAGGTCTGGCCATCGTCGCTCTCGGCGATCTCGTATACAGGGCAGACGTTCGGATGCTCGAGCTGCGCCGCCGCGCGCGCCTCGAAGAGAAACCGCTGCTTCGCGTCGTCGTCACGCGTGAGCTCGGGAGGAAGGAACTTCAGCGCAACGGTTCGGTGGAGGGTCAGGTCTTCGGCTTTGTAGACCACCCCCATCCCGCCCCCGCCGAGGCGTTCGAGGATGCGGTAGTGCCCGATGGTGCGGCCGATCATGGCGCGAACTCCACCCGAGATGCCGGCGAGACGCCAGCGGTACAGCCGGCCAGAGGCCAGCTCTCCGTGCCGCCGAGGCGATCGAGGATGCGGTAGTGTCCGACCGTCTGCCCGATCAACGCGACCCTCCTCTCAACCCTTCGGCCGAGCCAGTTCCTCGAACGGTTCGTATCCGCGCAGCGAGTCGAATGACGGCTCGTCGCGGAAGAAAACGCCTCGAGGGTAGTTCCACGCAAAAAACCCATCGGCGATCGCCGCTCTGAGCAACCTGACCGACTCCTCCCGGTCACCCAGCCGGCCGGCAATGCGCGCGCGCTCGTAGTGAGTGGCGCCGAACAGATATGGCCCGTTGAGCTTTCCTATCCTCTCGGAGACCGCGATCGCGGTTGCGCGGTCACCCCTCAGTGCGGCGATCACACCGATCTGAGCGTCGGCCCGAATCCGGGCGGCGTCGCTCCCGATCGGTCGTTCGGTCGCCGGCGCCTCCAGCAGTCTCTTTTCCTCCCTGACGAGTCGCTCTGCCTCGTCTAGACGCCCGGCGTTGATGAGTGCGTTCGCGAGCGTTCCGCGCCTGGCTTTGGCCTCGTCCAGCGGCCGATTCTGAATCCACGACACCGCCCGGTTCCAGATCGTCGTTGCCTCGCCCGGGTGTCCGGCCGCGTTGAGCCGATTGCCGGCGTGCACCATGATTGCGTCGCTGCCTCCCTCACTCAGCGACGCGTCGATCAGCGCGTTCAGCTCATCGAACCGCCCGAGAGACGCGAGAGCCCTCGCCTCCATCAACCTGCAGGCCAGAAGCGATCCGAACGTGCCGCCGGCCTTCCGAGCTTCGGTGAGCTCCCGCTCATGCTTCCCGACAGCAGACAGGCTCGACGTCAGCATCACGTAGTGGAGGATTCCCCACTGTTGCGCCTCGGGGCGCATCAGGAAACCCCAGTCCGCAGAATCCAACAC
>JAMPYE010000470.1 GCA_023700825.1 Thermoanaerobaculia bacterium
AGCGCGAACAGACGCTCAACCAGCTCCTCGTCGAGATGGACGGCTTCGAGGCCAACGAAGGCGTCATTCTCGTCGCCGGCACGAACCGCCCCGACGTGCTCGATCCCGCGCTGCTCCGTCCGGGACGCTTCGACCGCCGTGTCGTCGTCGATCTCCCCGACCTCAAGGGGCGTGAGGGCATCCTTCGCGTTCACACGCGCAGCACCCCTCTCGCCGACGACGTCGACCTCGCCGTCATCGCGCGCTCCACTCCCGGTTTCTCCGGCGCCGACCTCGCGAACCTCGTGAACGAAGCCGCCTTGATCGCGGCGCGCTACGACAAGAAGCGAGTGCAGATGGTCGACTTCGAGTTCGCGAAGGACAAGGTCCTCATGGGCGTCGAACGCAAGTCGATGGTCATGAGCCTCAAGGAGAAGCGGAACACCGCCTACCACGAGGCCGGCCACACGATCGTGGCGGCGATCCTTCCCGCGGCGGATCCCCTTCACAAGGTCACGATCATTCCTCGCGGGCGCGCGCTCGGGCTCACCCAGCAGTTGCCGACGGAGGACAAGTACTCGTACTCGAAGCGCTATCTCGAATCGATGCTCGCGGTCCTCATGGGTGGCCGCATCGCGGAGGAGATCTTCCTTTCCGAGATCACCACCGGGGCCGGCAACGACATCGAGCGCGCCACCGGGCTTGCCCGCCGCATGGTCTGCGAGTGGGGCATGTCCGACCTCGGCCCCCTCTCGTATGGCAAGAAGGAAGAGGCGATTTTCCTCGGACGCGAGTTTGCGCAGCACCAGGACTACTCCGAAGAGACGGCGCGGACGATCGACGCCGAAGTGCGCAGGATCATCGACACCGCCTATAAGGTCGCTTACGACATCATCGACTCCCACAGGAACGTGATGGAACGGATCGCCCAGGGACTGCTCGAGCGGGAGACGCTCGACGGCCAGGAGGTCAACCACATCCTGATCGAGGAAACGGGGATCGACTACATCGACCGTAAGGAGCAGAAGCCTCACGTCGAGGAGGCGCCGCCGGCCGTCGTGGTCCCGCCGCCGTCGCAGCCCGAGACTCCCGGAGGGATCCAGGCGCCGCTGCCGTCGCCGGGTCCGGCGTAAGGCGTCTGTTCGAAAGATAATCGGATTCGAAGCCGGCGGGCACGCCCGCCGGCTTCGTTCGTTTCGATGGCAAAGAAGGAATCGACGGTATTCAGCTGCCTCGAGTGCGGCGCGCAGGCACCCAAGTGGGTAGGCCGCTGCCCGGAGTGCGGCGCCTGGAACACGTTCGCCGAAGAGACGCGCGGCGGAGGGCAGCGCGTCGACGGAGGGCTCCCCGCTTCCTCCTCGCGACCCGTCCCCCTCACGCAGATCTCTGCCGAGGAGACGCCACGGATCTCGAGCGGTCTGCCTCACTTCGATCGCGTCATGGGCGGCGGTATCGTTCCGGGCGGCGTCGTGCTGATCGCCGGCGAGCCCGGCATCGGCAAGTCGACCCTCCTGCTCCAAACCGCAGACCGGCTGGCCACGAACGGGCGCGTGCTGTACGTGTCGGGCGAAGAGTCACCGACGCAGATCGCGATGCGCGCGGCGCGGCTCGACACGCTCAATCCCAATGTCCTCCTCTACTCGGAGACGTCGGTCGAGAAGGTGATCGAACAGATCGTGGAGATCTCGCCGGTCGCAGTGATCGTCGACTCGATCCAGACCGCGCACTCGGGATCGAACAACAGCTCCGCCGGCTCCGTCGGCCAGGTCCGTGAAGCCGCGGGGCTCCTGATGTCGGCCGCGAAGCGGCTCTCCGTGCCGATTTTCCTCATCGGGCACATCACCAAGGACGGAACGATTGCCGGCCCGAAGACGCTCGAGCACATCGTCGACACCGTGCTGTATTTCGAAGGCGACCGTCTCCAGAACCACCGGCTGGTTAGGGCCTTCAAGAACAGGTTCGGCCCCGTCAACGAAGTCGCGATCTACCGGATGCACGACAACGGGCTGGAGGAGGTCGCGAACCCTTCGGCCGCACTGATCGGCCAGCGGAGCAGCAGCCCGGGATCCGCTATCGCCGTGACGCTCGAAGGGACGCGCCCGCTCCTCGTCGAGGTTCAGGCGCTCGTGTCCGCGTCACACTTCGCGACGCCACGGCGCGTGGCCATGGGCGTCGACTCGAACCGCCTGTCGATCCTGCTCGCTGTGCTCGAGAAGCGGACCGGCGAGAGCTTCCTTTCGCACGACGTTTACGTAAACGTCGCCGGCGGGCTCGAGCTCGACGAGCCGGCGATCGACCTTGGAATCGTCGCCGCCCTCGTGTCCAGCAAGCGGAACGTGGCCCTCGATTCGTCGGTTGCGGTATTCGGGGAGGTCGGGCTCCTCGGTGAGATTCGCGGGGTTTCCCAGGCGGAACTTCGGGTGCGCGAGGCGCGAACGCTCGGATTCGAACGCCTGCTGGTCCCGCAGGCGAACCTGAAAGACCTTAGGGGGCTTCGCGCCGACGGCGTGGCGTCGATCGAAAACGTTCTCTCCCAACTGCATCCTCGGGCGTGACCGATTGCAGGCATCGGCCACGCCGGCTTTGCAAAAGCCGCACTCAACCTTTACACTTTTGCCCGACGCTCAGAAACGACCGGGACGGATTGGGAGTTACTTGAACAATCGAGCCAGACGAACCCTCGAGGCGGCAATCCTCTGCCTTCTCGCTCTCGGCCTCAGCGGGTGCGCTGTGACGTCTGGAGCCATTTCCTCCCTCCGTCGAGACGATCTCGACACGCAGCCGCCGGCACGCGCCGCCCTGCCGCTCGAGTACATCGAGCTCGACCAGGACATCACCGAGCTCCAGGCGATGCTTCGCCGTGACTGGGCGGCCAACTCCCGTCGCTCCGAGGAGGCCTCGCAGGCGGTGCCAGCGGTGTTTCCGCGCCCCTCGGTGACCGAGGAGCCGGAGGCGATGCCCCGCCGCCTCGAGGTGCTTTCGACCGCCGACGGCCTGCTGGCCAGAATCGAGATGCCGGTATTCGGCGTCCGGCCCGAGGAGCTCGCGAACACCTTCGGAGCGCCGCGCGACGGCGGGCGGCGGAGACACCGCGGAATCGATATCTTCGCCCCGAGAGGCACGCCTGCGATCGCGGCCAGCGACGGAGTGGTCAGCTTCATCGGAACGCAGTCGAAGGCCGGGAAGTGCGTATGGCTGGTCAACGACAGCGGCCTTTCGTTCTTCTACGCGCATCTTGACCGATTCGCCGCAGGGCTGTTCGAAGGCCAGCAGGTTCGCGCCGGCGACGTGCTCGGATACGTGGGGCGGACCGGCAACGCGCGAAAGTCGGGGCACCACCTCCATTTCGCGATTCACCGGGAGAGCCAGGCGCTCAATCCCTACCCCTACCTGGTGAACTCGATGCGGGTCGCGAGGGCCGAGCCCGAGCTCGGGGGCGGCTTCGTCGCCGCCGGCGCTCAGTAGAGCGGTCCGGCGCGTCTCGCCTCGCCTTCTCCCCGGACTCCCCGCAGGTCGACTTCGAACGAAGGGACCCGAACCGCCTCCGCGATCTCGCGCATCGGCTGAAGAACGAAGTTCCGTTCCCGGAATCGCGGATGCGGGATCGTGAGCCAGTCGCTCCGAAGGCGCCGGTTTCCGAAGAAGACGATGTCGATGTCGATCGTGCGCGGGTCGTTCGGGAGCCTCCGTCGGCGCCCGCCGGCCCTCTCGACCGCTGCAATCGACTCGAGCAGTGATTCGGGAGAGAGCTTCGTCCAGCCAGCCAGCACGATGTTGAGAAACGCCCCGGACCCATCGCGGCAGCCGAGAGGCGCCGTCTCCCAGACCGAGCTGACGGCCACGACGCGGACGGCGCCTTCGAGGCCGGCGACTGCGCGACGGAGATGAACCCGCCGGTCGCCGAGATTCGATCCCAGCGCGAGCAGCACGCGTTCGATCGATGCCGGCGGGATCATCGGACCAAAACACGAAGGCCGCGGAT
>JAMPYE010000471.1 GCA_023700825.1 Thermoanaerobaculia bacterium
CGATGCTCGTGGCCACCGCGGCCGGCGAATGGAACGTCGACCCCGCGACCTGTCGCACGGAGAACGGGCACGTCATCCACGAGGGGTCGGGGAAGAAGCTCTCGTTCGGTGCGCTCGCCGGAAAGGCTGGCGCGATGAAGGCCCCGGCGGTCGTGGTGCTCAAGACGCCCGACAAGTACCGCATCATCGGAAAGCCGACGAAGCGGATCGATTCGAAAGAGAAGCTCGACGGGAGCGCCGTCTTCGGCCTCGACGTCACGCGGCCCGGCATGCTGATCGCGCTCGTCGCGCGGCCCCCCGTGTTCGGGGCGACGCTCAAGAGCTTCGACGCGGAGAAGGCGAAGAAGGTCAGCGGCGTCCGTGAAGTCGTGAAGATCGACGGCGGCGTCGCCGTGGTCGCCGACGACTTCCACGCGGCGTCGGAAGGGCGCGATGCGCTCGTGGTCGTGTGGGACGAGGGAAAGCTCGCCGCACTCGACAGCGCAAAGCAGGGCGAAGAGTACGCCGCGATGGCGAAGAAGCCGGGCAAGGTCGCCGGTAAGGCGGGAGACGCACCCGCGGCGTTAGGCGCCGCCGCAAAGAAGCTCGACGCCGTCTACGACGTTCCCTACCTCGCCCACGCCCCGATGGAGCCGCTCAATTGCGTCGCCGACGTCCGGCCCGACGGCTGCGAGCTCTGGGTCGGCACGCAGTCGCAGACGCTCGACCTCGCCGCCGCGGCCCGCGCCGCGGGGCTCAAGCCCGAGCAGGTGAAGCTCCATACGACGCTGCTCGGCGGAGGCTTCGGCCGCCGAGCGGTCCTCGACAGCCACTTCGTCGTCGAAGCGGTTCAGACCTCGAAAGCCGTCAAAAAGCCGGTCAAGGTGATCTGGACGCGCGAAGACGACATCCGCGGCGGCTACTACCGCCCTCGCGGCCATCATTCGGTTTCCGGTGGCATCGACGCGGCGGGCAAGGTCGTCGCCTGGCAGCATCGCATCGTGAGCCAGTCGATCGTCGCAGGCACGATGTTCGAGAGCGCCATGATCAAAGAGGGCATCGACGAGACCGCGGTCGAAGGCATCGCCGACATGTCGTACGCGATCCCGAACCGGCTCGCCGAGTGGCACCAGGCGCCGATGGGTGTGCCGGTGCTCTGGTGGCGATCGGTCGGCCATTCGGCCAACGCCTTCGTGGTGGAGAGCTTCATGGACGAGCTGGCACACGCCGCCGGCCGCGACCCTCTCGAAGTTCGCCGCGAGCTCCTCGCCGGCAGTCCGCGGCTCAAGCGTGTCCTCGAGCTCGCGGCGTCGAAGGCTGGATGGGGCAAGCCTGTGCCCGCCGGACGCGCGCGCGGCCTCGCCGTTCATTCGTCGTTCGGGAGCTTCGTCGCGCACGTCGCCGAGGTGTCGGTATCGGCCGCGGGTGAGATCCGCGTCCACCGCGTCGTCTGCGCGATCGATTGCGGGCCAGTCGTCAATCCCGAGACGATCCGTGCCCAGATGGAAGGCGCGATCGTCTACGGTCTCTCCGCGGCCTTGCACGGCGAGGTCACGTTCGAGAAGGGACGAGTGCAGCAGAGCAACTTCCACGACTACCCTGCCCTCCGGATGAACGAGATGCCGGAGGTCGAGGTTCATATCGCCGACAGCAAAGACTCGATGGGCGGCGTCGGCGAGCCGGGACTTCCCCCGGTCGCTCCCGCGGTCGCGAACGCGATCTTCGCCGCGACCGGCACGAGGCTGCGATCGCTGCCGTTCCGGATGAAGGCCGAAAAGGCCGGTGCGTGATCCTGCCGTGATCGGATGAGCGCCGGTGGGGCGCGGACGACGTCCGCGTCCCGCCGGCGCGGAATCTCAACTCGCTACGGCGCCGCGAGCACGGCCACGAGCTCCGCGATCGGCCGCGCCCCCTCTTCGATGTCCTCCTGCGGCGAGAGAAGCGACACGACGAGCCAGCCGTCGCTCTCGAAATCGAAGAAGTACCCGGGGTGGATGATCACGCCGAAGTACTCGACGAGCGCGAGGGCCAGATCCTCGTCCGCGACGATGCGCGGCACGCGAACCACGGCGGACCATCCTCCTTCGACGGGCAGCACCTCGATCGACTTCTCCGCGGAGAGGATCTGCCGCAGCGCGATCAGGGAGAGGCGCGTGCGCGCCCGGATCCGATCCCGAACAGTCGCACCGATCTCGAAGAGCCGGGGCAGCGCGACTTGCACCGGAGTCGCCACGGCCAAGAAGTCGTCCCCGATCGCTTCCAATCCGCGGAGCGCATTCACACGCAACTCTTGCGGGCCGCCGACCCGGATCCAGCCGAGCTTGAGGTGCGGCATCCCGGCACTCTTCGAGAGCCCGCCAAGAGAAAAGGTGAGGCACGGAAGGTCGTAGTCGGCGGCCGAGCGTGCGGCGCCCGCGCGCGCCTCGATCGGGTAGTCGTGAAACACCTCGTCGGAGATCAGCGCGATGCCGCGCGCGGCGCAAAGCCCCGCGACCTCGCGAAGCTCCGCGAGGGTGAGATACGAGCCCGTCGGATTGTTAGGGTGGACGAGCGCCACTGCGCGCGTCCGCGGTCCGATCGAGCCCGCGAGAGCGTCGACGTCGAGATGCCATCGACCATCACGAGCGAGCGGAAACTGCGCGATCGCGAGCGACTCGGACTGCGCAAGATGCTCGAGCAGCGGGTACGCCGGCCTCGCGGTGACCACCTGGTCGCCCGGATCGGCAAGCAGCTTGAACAGGTAGCCGTAAGCCTCGCTCGTCGATGCCGTGATGGCGACGTCGGTCGCGGTCGCCGACTCACCTCGTGAACGGAGATGCGCGGCAACCGCCTCTCGCGCCGAAGCGATCCCGAGGGGCTCCGGCTGGTAGGGCGAGAGCGCCCCGATCGCGAGCGCCTCCCCGATCTGCGCGTGCGGATAGTCGAGCCCGCACGTCGTCGGATTGCTCGCCGTCAGGTCGATCAGACCCGCCCCGCTCGCCCGCCGGTGGCTGATCACCTCGGCGATGCGATTCGGCGTCGAATCGAGGCGGGCACGGGAGGAGAACATCGGATAAGCGTAGCAGGCAGGCTGGCGGCAGAGCGAATTCTGAATTGAGAACTAGGAATCGAGATTCGAGAGATGGTGGAGTGGTTGGGAGAACGACGAACGGCTACGGAGTGCCAGCGTCCGAGAAGCAACGAGCAGGGGCTCGTCGCCGCGCACTCCGCGCATGTCAGTCTTCAGCCGTCACTCGCTCTCCAACTCTCAAATCCCGATTATCAATTCATCCCATCCCCGCCCATCGTCTCACCGCGCCGAGCCCCAGGCGCGCGAGAAGCGGCTCGAGCCGGGCGGGATCGGGTCTTGCCACACGCAGGGATTCTTCGGTGACGTTCACGGGCGCATCGGTCGATACCGTCGCGAGCCGGCGCGACAGCAGCGCGATCTCGCGCGACGAGGCGAGCTTCTCGGCCATTCCCTTCGCTCCGCGAATCGGAAGCGAAGGCACGCGATCGAGGCCTTCGAGCAGAGCGTCGAGCGTGCCGAAGGCGTCGAGCAGCGCCGCGGCACTCTTCGCGCCGATTCCCCTGACGCCCGGGATGTTGTCGACCGCGTCGCCCATCAACCCGAGAAGGTCGGCGATCTGACCGGGCGCGACGCCGAACTTCGCCTTCACCTCCGCCGGGCCGTAGCGCAGTTCCTTCGCGAAATCGAAAAGCGTCACGTGGTCCGACACCAGCTGCGCGAGATCCTTGTCCGGGCTCACGACGACGAACGAATTCCCCGATCCGCGGAAACGGCGCTCGAGCGTCGCGATGTAGTCGTCCGCCTCGTACGTCTCGTTCGCGAACGACGCCAGCCCCATCGCTTCGGTCAGGGCGCGGCAATCGTCGAGCTGCGCCTCGAGCTCGGCCGGCGGAAGCTCGCGCTGCGCCTTGTACGCCGGGTAGAGCTCGTTGCGAAAGCTCGTCGTCAGGCTCTCGTCGAA
>JAMPYE010000472.1 GCA_023700825.1 Thermoanaerobaculia bacterium
CGCACTCCTGTGAGGCGGCTGCGCCGGGCGTGTGCGACTGATGACGTCGCGCGCGGTGCGGGGCTTACTCGGGCCCGATGACGACGTGGATCAGCGGGTCGGCGGCACCCTGCGTCGTGGTGGAGATCAGGAACGACCGCCCGTCCGGGAACACGTCGAACTCGCGAACCGGCTGCGGAATTCGGAAGAGCTCCCTGGGCTTTGCCGCGTCCCAGCGACCGTCGGCGCCAGGGACGACGCTCATGACGCTGTTGCTCGCCGAGATGTAGAAGAGCTCTTTCCCGTCCCGGCGCCAGCGGGCCATCCGTCCGTCGTTGTCGGAGATCCGGATGCGAGCCGAACTGTCGAGGAGACTCTGAATGTAGACCTCGTAAGGCCCGGTGGCGGTCGACGTGAATGCCAGCCACTTGCCGTCCGGAGAGGGTTGAGGCTGAGATTCGGAGTGGCTGCTGCTGATCACCGCCTCGGCCTTCTTCGTCTTCAGGTGGAGGCGGTAGATGTCGGAGCCGAAGCCAATGTCGCGCGCGAAGTAGATCAGCTCGCCATCCGGCGAGAAGACGGGGGAAAACTGGAACGCGTCGCGCGGCGTCAGGTCTTCCGTCTCGGAACCTCCGAGCCGACGCAGTGCCAGGTGGGGGAATGCCCCTCCCTCACCCTGCGAAAAGACGATCGAGCGTCCGTCGGGCGACCACGACGGAGAGACCTCGATGCCGGGATCGCTCGTAAGCCGGTCACGAACGCCGCGGACGAGATCGTAGCTCCAGATGTCCATCAGCCCGGTCCCGCGGGTGACGATGGTGACGGCTGCCGTCTTCCCGTCTGGCGAGATCATCTGGTCGTACACGAGATCCTTGTCCTCGAGGACCTTCGTCACTGTTCCCTCGCGGTCCATCGTGACGAGGCTCGAGGTGCTCGTGGCGGTCCGGTAGACGACGACGCCGGCCGCCGACGCGTCGAACTCCGCCCGCGCGGTCGGATAGAAGTAGCTGACGTCGGCCGCGACCGTCTCCGGCTCGCCCGTGAACCTGCCCTTGGCGGCGTCGAAACGCTGAGAGAGGAGCTTGCCGTCCCGTACGTAGGCGAGACGGTCCTTTCCCAGCATGCGCGCATTCGAGACGTTGGAGACGAGCACGGTTTGGGCAGGGGAGTCGAGCGACGCCAGGGTGAGTCTTCGCTCCAGCGAAAGCGCGGAGAAGGCAAGGTAGATGAAGTGCTCTTCATCGGGAAGCAGCGTCGGCCACTGATGCCGCCACTCGCCCTTCCGAAGTGACGTGACCTTGACGGGCGTCCCGCCGGCGTCCGGGACGGTGTAGAGCTCGGTGCGGTCGCCTCGCGAATCGCCGAACAGGATCGTGTCCCCTTGCCAGGAGGCGCGCGCTCCCGCGCTGACTACATCGCAGATGGCCTCGGGAGGCGTGCCTCCCTCCGTCCGCACCTTCCAGAGCTTGCTGCGAGCACTGAATCCGACCCACTTCCCGTCCGACGACCAGAAGGGGCTGACCGCGCCGTCGGTGCCTTCGAGCTTTCTGATCTCGTACGAGTCGAGTGCGCGCAGGAACAACGAGCTCGGACCACGGCCTCCCGTCCATGTCCCTGCCGCGAATACGATCGTCCGACCGTCGGGAGAGAGCGCGAAGGAGCTCAGCTCGGGATGAGCGCGAAGCTGGCTCTCGGGAGGCAGCGCGACGTGAAGGCGGGCGGTCAGCGGCGTCGGGGTCGATCCCCTGCCAAGCCGCGTGGTCGCCCAGCCCAGCAGCCCCGCGGCGAGCGCGGTAATCAGCACGATCGCGGCAACCGGAATGCGACGCTGCTTCACGGGAGCGGCCTGCTCCGCCGAGAGCGACGTCTCGCTGATCCAGCGCAGCTGTCGCGCGATGTCCTGCGCCGTCTGCCAGCGTTCGTCCGGGTTTTTCTCGAGCGCGGTGTGGATGATCCGCTCGAGCGCGGGCGGGATCGACGGCTGAATCGTCCGGATGGGCGGCGGATCGTTAGAGAGGATCGCGGCGATGAGGCTCGCCTGCGAGTCGCCCTGGAACGGGTGCTGTCCCGTCGCCATCTCGTAGAGCACGACCCCGAGCGAAAAGATGTCGGTGCGGTGATCGAGGCTCTTTCCCTCGAGTTGCTCGGGTGACATGTATCGGAAGGTACCGACGATCGCTCCCTCGCGCGTCAGCGGCTTCCGCTGCGTCACGTCGTCGATCAGGACCTCGGGCTGGGTGAGCTTCGCGAGCCCGAAGTCGAGGAGCTTCGCGCCCGACGCCGTGATCATGATGTTCCCCGGCTTCAGATCGCGATGCATGATCCCGGTTCGGTGCGCCTTCTGCAGCGCTTCCGCGATCTGCGCTCCGAAGCGCACGATCTGGCTCGTCGGAAGAGGGCCCCGCGCGAGCCGCTCGGCCAGCGTCTCTCCTTCGAGATACTCCATGACGAGGTATTCGATCCCGTCGATGTTGCCGACGTCGTAGAGAGCGCAGATGTGGGGGTGAGAGAAGGCGGAGATCGCGCGGGCCTCGCGCTCGAACCGCTCGCGAAACTCGGCGTTCGCTCCGAGCCCGGCAGGCAGCACCTTGATCGCCACCGCGCGATCGAGTCGGGTGTCCCGGGCGCGATACACCTCGCCCATTCCGCCCGCGCCAGCCAGCGAGACGATTTCGTAGGGGCCGATTTTGCGGCCACTCTCGAGTGTCATTTGTCTGGCGATGATACTTGGTTTCGTTCGAAATCGCGGCGGGCCCGCGCGGCCTGTTCGAAGACGGAAACGCCGGCGACGGGTCGCGTCGCCGGCGTCAGTCGATGGAAACGCGGGCGATCCGGCCGCTCGACACTCAGGGCAGTTCGACGTCGTTCAGCGCGAAGGTGTGATGGGCCATCGTCTTCGGGGTGCGGAGCTTGATCTGGAGGCCCCAGCTCGGATCGACGGCCGAACCGTAGGTCGACAGGACGATGAGCCCGTCCTGATCGCGCGGATAGACGCGCTGTGGAGTGCCCGCGCCGTCGAGAAGCGCGTATTCGTGCACTCGCTTGTTCGGATCGTTGACCTTGAGGGCGATCTCGCCTTCACCCGGGACAAAGAACGAGTCTTCGAAACTCGAGACCATCCACTTGATCGTCTCGTCGTCGACGCCTTCCTTCTTCAGTCCATCCGCTTTCGCTTTCGACGCCTTCTTCTTCTCGGCCTCGAGCTGCGCCTTCCCGATCACGGATACCTCGATGCCGTTTGCCTTGAGGGCCTTGTTCGACACCGGCTTCCCTGCGAGAGACTGGAACTTCGGCAGGACGACCACCGCGTCCTTGTCCTTGTCGGGCATGTAGAGCTCGACCTCTCCCCGGATCTCCTTCACGACGACGGCGTCGCGTGAGGGATTCTTGAGCTTGAACGCGACGCTCGCGGGCGTCTTCGTGTCCTTCTCCTTGAAGTACGCGCTCGAGGTCGTCTCGAACTGCGGCTCGCTCGCTTCGGGATCGATGAGGTCGCGCCCCGTGTCGTCGACCGCCTTTCGAATCGTGATCCGGGCCGCCGAGATGTCGGCCTCGGAGATGCCCTGCAGTTGAACCGTGATGTCGAGCTGAGAAAAGAACGACGACGTCCTCCGGTCGTGAATCTGGCTGACCGTCGCGTCGATCGGCGCGGGGCCCGAAGACTTCCCCTTCTTCGAGGACTGTGCCGAGAGGGTCGAGGTGGCCAGCAGGACGATGGCGATGGTGACGGCTGTCTTTTTCATGGCGCTTATCCTCGTCGTCATTTCAGGGGAGCTGGATGCCCTTGAGCTCGTACGGAACGGACATCGTCGCTTTCTTCGTGAGAAGCGTGAGCTCGAGAGTCACGTCGGCCGGCGGGGGCTCCGACGGCTCGAGCGTCATGATCGTGTCGTCTCCGGAGGTGTTCGAGCTGCGCTAAGGGACCGAGACCTCGGTTCCGTCGGCCTTCAGGAGCCGCACGCTGA
>JAMPYE010000473.1 GCA_023700825.1 Thermoanaerobaculia bacterium
AGCGCTCGATTGCGTGGATGTCGGCGGGCTTCCGCTCGTGGAACGACGAGCGGGCTCGCGGCGGCGCGCCGGGGAGCTACGACGAAGTCGCCGCGGCGCACATCGCGAGGCAGTCGCGGGACACGACGGGCGAGCTCGCCCGCGTGATGCGGGAGGACGTCGAGGCGGCGACCTGGAAGGCGCGCTTCTTCACGCCGCGACAGAAAGAGGAGTACCTCGTCGAGATCGACCCGCGCACGCGCTCGGTGATCGCGTCGACGCACGTGGTCGACGACGACGCGCCGGGACCGAGCCTCGACCAGGAACGCGCGCTGGAGATCGCAAGCGTGGAGCTTCGCCGCTTCGGGATCGACGAAGGCGCGCTCGACCTCAAGGACGCGGTCGCCGTTCCGCAGGCAAACCGCCGCGACTGGAACTTCCACTTCGAGCGCAAGAAGCCGATCGGCGACGACGTGTTCCAGCGCATCGACGTCCGAGTCTCGGGCAATGTCGTGACGCACATCGGCCGGACGGTCCGACTCAGCGAACAGGCGCGACGCGCAGCCACCGAGAGCTTCGGCGCCAACACGGTTCTGCTCTTCGCGCGCGTCGCCGCGGGCATCCTTCTCTTCGGGATCGTCATCTCGGGAATCGTCATCTCGATGCGTGGTGCGCATCCGCGCTGGCGGCCGATCGCGCGGGCCACGCTGCTCATGGCGGTCGCCGCGCTGGCAGCCGGAGGGCTTCGCCTGACGCTCGCAGCGCGGGAGTACGAGACGTCGGTGCCCTGGGAGACGTTTCTCACGCGACAGGCGCTGGCTTCGCTCCAGGGCTTCGCGTTCGAGATCTTCATCGTGTTTCTCTGCGTGATGGCCATCGTCTCCCGGGCGCCCGACTCTCCCGGCCTGCTGTCACGGGCGAATCGGGCGCGCGCAGGCCGCGACGCCGTGGTGCGCTCCCTCGCCGCCGTCGCCGCGATGATCGCGCTGACGTGGATCGACCGCGCTCTCGAGATCGTCTCGCGCGTCGGAATCGACGTCGATCCTCCCGTCGAGGACCTCTTCGCCATCGCGTTCCCCGCGATCGACGTGGGCTGGCGCGCGCTCTTCATCGGCGCATGGATGACGGCGCTCACCGCCGGGTACGCGTCGTTCGCCGCTTCTCTGCGTCCGGAACGAAAGCGCCTCGCGCACGCCGTCGCGATCGCCTGCCTCACGCTCGTCGTCTTCGATCACGCCTCCCGGCCCGGCGAGATGGCGTGGGCAGCGCTCCAGGCCGTGGTCGTCGGAGCGGGGATCTTCGCCGTCGTCTGGTTCCTTCTCAGGGAGAACCTGCTGGCAGCCGCGCTTGCGGCTCTTCCATGGGCTGCCAGCGACGACGTCGCCATGTGGATCCGAAGCGGCAGAACGGACCTCGTCGTGAACGCGGTCGCGCTCTCCATCATCATCGCCGGCGTATTCGCCTGGTGCTGGACGGCGGAACGTCGGAGCGTGAAAGCGGAATCCGCGGGGTGAGTTCGAATTCCGAATTTCGAATTTGAGAGGCAAATTCGGGTCGCGCCGAAACGCGCGTCGACGTTGACGTTGACGTTAAGTTCGAAATTCGAAATCCCCTACAGCCGCCCCTGCTCCACCATCAGGCATCGGTCCTGCACGACCTTGATCCCTGCGCGCGCGAGCGTTTCCGCCGCCTCGTCGTTGCGGATCCCGAGCTGGAACCAGACGAACTTTGGTTCCGCGCCGAGGATGTCGTCGACGTGCGGCATGATGTCGCCCGAGCGCCGGAAGACGTTGACCATGTCGATCGGCCGTCCGACGTCGGCAAGCCTGCGGAACACCGGCTTTCCCAGAATTTCGGTCACGTCCGGGTAGTACACCGGGACCGGGATGATCTCGTATCCGCGCTGCGCCATGTACTGCGGAACGTAGTACGCCGGCTGGCCGGATCGCGACTCGGGCTTGATCCCCAGCACCGCGATGGTCTTCGTTTGCCTCAGGATCTCGAGGACCCCGGGGTTGCTATCGATCAGGTTCGACTTCCAGTCCAAGGCAGGCACCTCGCTCGTAGTGTCCTCGGGAAGAATGCACGAGCCCGGGCCGGATGGAAAGGACGGCCGCGCCGGCGCCGGCCGGAATGAACAGGAAGGGCAGGGCCTTTTCAACGACGGACCAATCCACGACGGTGACCTTCATGAAGACGATCCTGACGACCCTCCTCGTTTCGGCGGCCGCGTTCGGCGCGAGCGCCGACACTTCTCCCGCCCAGCGCTACCTCGTCGCGACGCGGGAGCGCCCGGAGGCCGTCTCTGCTCGCTTTACTCAGCGCGTCGAAGCCGACGTGGTGGAGTTCCGCAGCGTGCGCGGCTTCGCCGCGACGCTCACCGAGGACGAGGCCCGATCGCTCGCGCTCGATCCCGCGGTTCGCTTCGTCGAGCCCGATCCGAAACGCTATCCCTTCGACCGCAAGCTCATGAGCGGAGCGCTCGCCCCGCGTCCCGTCGCATCCGCCGAAGCGGGCTCGCAGATCGTCCCCTACGGCGTTCCGCTCGTGCAGGCTCCCCCGCTCTGGGGAATCGCGCGCGGAGCCGGCATCAGGGTAGGAATCGTCGATACCGGCATCGACAGCAGGCATCCCGACCTCGCCGGCAACTTCCGCGGCGGGAAGAGCTTCGTCGGAGACATCCTCGTGCCGACGGCGGACACAGACGGGCATGGCACGCACGTGTCGGGAACGATCGGCGCACTCGACAACGGCGAAGGAGTCGTCGGCGTGGCGCCCGAGGCGGAGCTCTACTCGCTCCGCGTGTTCGACGCGAGCGCGGAGTTCGCGAACGGGAGCGCGCTCATCGAGGTGATCGACTGGGCGATCGCGAACGGGCTGAACGTGCTGAACATGTCGCTCGGCGGCCCGGAAACCTCGCAGCTCGAGGCCGAGGCGTTCGCTCGCGCGGAACAGAACGGCATCCTCGTCTTCGCCTCGAGCGGCAACGATGGTGTCCGGCTGATCAACTATCCCGCGGGCTACGACGGCGCGATCGCCGTAAGCGCCATCGACGCGACGTTCAACCTCGCGTCGTTCTCCACTTCCGGGCCGAACGTCGCCATCACTGCGCCCGGCGTCGGCGTCCTTTCGACCTATCCGATCGACAGCGGCAATCTCCCGCTGATCACCGGCAACGGCCTCGCCGACATTCCCGCCGACCTGCTCGCCAACTCGCCGAGCGGCACCGTGACGGGGCCGTACGTCTTCTGCAACCTCGGACGTGAGGGTGAGTTCCCGGCAAGCGTCTCGGGAAAGATCGCGCTCATTCAGCGCGGGGAGATCACCTTTGCCGAGAAGGCGCGGAACGCCAAGGCGGCGGGCGCCACCGGCGTGATCATCTTCAACAATGTCGACGGGCCGTTCCTCGGCACGCTCGGCGAGGAGCCGTTCGCCTGGCCCGTGACGATGGGCATCACGCTTGCCGACGGTCTCGCGCTCAGGGCCGCACCCGCCGGGACGGAGATTGCCCTGCGCTACGTCCGCGGCTTCGAGTTCCTGCAGGGCACGTCGATGTCGTGCCCGCACGTCGCGGGAGTGGCCGCTCTCGTCTGGTCGGTTCGCCCCGAGGCGAGCGCCGAAGAAGTCCGCGACGCGCTTCTGAGCACCGCGACCGATCTCGGCACTCCGGGACGGGACGAGTTCTTCGGCTTCGGGGCGGTCAACGCCCTCGCCGCCGCAAAGCAGCTCGCTCCCTCGCGCTTCCCTCGTGTGCGGCCCGTCCGCCGCTGACGTCGGCGCGGGATTTCGAAATTCGGATTTCGGATTTGATGCGCGGTGCCGGAATGAGGCATAGCGCCCGGAATCCGAGGCAAGCCGGCCAAAGCCGGAGTTGGCCCCGCCTGCGCAGCCGCCCGCAGCAGCCCAAATCCGAAATCCGAAATCCGAAATCCCCCTCCCCCCGCCGTGTCGGCCGTC
>JAMPYE010000474.1 GCA_023700825.1 Thermoanaerobaculia bacterium
CGGCGGAGCGGATCCGTCGCAGCTACGGCTATGATCGGACTGCTGTTTGCCTTTCTCGCGCTGCCACTCTGCGCTGCTGCGTTCACCTGCACGATGAAGTGCTGCGAACACTCCAGCGGGCCGATGGACGACCATGGCGCGATGCCGGCTCCTGCCTGCGGGGCGGAGTGCTCCGTCCGAGCCGTGCCTCCCGCCAACGCCGAAGTGCTCGTCTCGCCGGAGGTAGCGCACGCACTGCCGGCCGACAAACCCCGCCAACTTTTCGAGATCACCACCTCACCCTCGGTATGCCGGGCGCTGTCGCAGCCCTGCGCCAGCACGCGCCCCCTCTACGTCGTCAACGACGCCTTCCTGATCTAAGCGCTCGCGCTCCTCTTCTCATCGTCGCGCTGCCTCTCGTCACCGGCCTGTCCGGTAGCGCCCTGGAGATCGAACGTGAGTGCATTTGCCTTTGTCCGAAATCGCATCGAGCGATTCGTGCTGCTGTTCGTCAGCCGCCACGCAGTCGTCGATGTTTTGCATCATCCTCAGACCGCCCCTTCCGTTCCACGCCTCGCGACCGCAGGAGTGCGCACGGGCTGGCTGGGAGCCAGCCCGTGCCACCGAAAGGAGATTTCATGAAGATCCATCCCCATCCCTGTTGTTCCTACGCTTACACGTCCCCAGTCCGGCGTCTGAGCATCGTCCTGCTCCTGGCAGGTGCCGTGGTGCTCATCGGAGGAACGATGGCCTCGCGCCGCGATTCGGCGTCGGTCACTCCGGTCATGAAGGAATCGATCGTGGTGGAAGCGAAGAGCCCCCGCGCCGTCGTATCGAAGCTGGCTGGCACCTACTCGGTGCAGGCCAGCGACATGCGCGATGAAATCTCTCTGCTCGTAACGAACCACGATGGAGTGGCGATTCCGATCGATCGGCTCGGCGGCCACGCTTCCTACGCCCCGCGGGGCGGCGAGCAGAGAACGATCGCGCTCGAGCCGATGAACCGGGACCACCTCATGGCAGATGCCCACCCGTCGCGAGCGGGAAAGCTCGTCGTGAAACTCGCGATCGAGGGGGTCCGCCATGAGCTGACATTCGAACTGCCACTTTCGCCCGCTCGGAGGCCGCAATGGGACTCATGATCAGGACACTTTTCACGGTCGTCTTCACGGTCGTCTTCGCGGTCGCCGCGTTTGCACAGGATGAACTGCCGACGGAAATTCGGCCGGAGGAAGCATTGCAGCGCGCGGCGCAGCTACGTAGCGAAGCGGTCGCGCATCGGGAGATGGAGCGCGAGGTCGCTGCGCAAACGGGCGGATCGAGGCGAGACCGGAACTGGCGCAAGACCATGGTTGCTCTGTGCCGCGAATACGCCGAGGCCGCGAACCGAGCGGCCGAGGCGTATGAGAAGGCCGCGGCTCCGGATTCCGTGGCCTCGCCTGCGGAGCTGCGGCCGCACACGATGCTGCCGGTGACCGAGGCCGAATACGCAGCACGCGCCTCCGACTACGAGGTGCAGGCGGAGTCGCTCCGCGCGGACGCCGACCGGTATCTCTCGATGCTGCGCTCCTCGCGCACTGCCTCGCTGCAGGAGTCGGTCTACGGCAGTGGTCGCGGTGCAGGCCAGCTCCAGAGCGGGGGCTGGTTCGAGCCCCTCGGAGAACGCGCGGGACGCGAGCGCTGGGAAGAGGTGGTGCAGCAGAACCTCGACCTCGCTCGTGAGGCCAGCAACGTTGCAAAGCACTTCCGCCTCCGAGCGCGGCAGCTCAAAGCGACTCGGTGAGCCTCATGTGAATGACGACTGACAGCCAAAAACTGGTGAGGAGAGGAACAAGACATGGGATGTAACGGAAATAACGGAAATGACGACGATCGCCTCGTGCCGAGCTACAAGGACACTCGCCGCGAGCTGCACCCTTCGACGCGCGCGATCCTCAGCGGGTATAACTCGCGGCTTTCGGAAGGGGCGGTAAAGCCGCCGCTGTTCCGAACGTCGACGTTCGAGTTTGCGAGCGCCGAGGAGGGCCGGCAGTTCTTCCAGCGCGCCTACCACCTCCCGGGCGACGACGGCGAAGAGCCGGGCCTGATCTACTCGCGTCTGAACAACCCCAACGTCGAGATCTGGGAAGACAAGATGGTCGCGGTCGAAAACGGCGCGGCGTACGGTGTGGCCTTCCCTTCGGGCATGAGCGCCATTGCGACCACGGTCCTTGCCATGGTTCCGCTGGGCGGACGTGTGCTCTACACGCACCCGGTCTACGGTGGCACGTACTTCTTCTTCGAACATCTCGGGACTCGCTTCGGAATCATGTCCACCGCGGTCGACACAAGCGACCTCGCGAAAGTCGAAAAGGCGATGCGCGATGCGGCGATGCCGTTCGATCTCATCTTCATCGAGACTCCGGCCAATCCGACGATGACGATGACGGACATTCAGGGCGTCGTCGCGCTGGCGCGGCGCTACGGTCACGAGAAGACGCTCGTCGCCGTCGACAACACGTTCATGGGTCCGGTGTTTCAGCAGCCGTTTCGGCACGGCGCCGACCTCGTTCTGTACTCGGCCACCAAGTTCCTTGGGGGCCACAGCGACCTGATAGCCGGCATTACCCTCATCCGCGAGGGCGATGGAAACCGTGAAATGGTCGCCCCAATCCGGGACTTTCGGACGGTGCTGGGAGCGACGCTCGCTCCCGACACGGCGTGGATGTTGACGAGGTCCCTCGAAACCTGCTGGCTTCGGATGGAGCGCCAGGCGGAAAAGGCGCTGAAAGTCGCCTCGGCTCTGGCAGCGCATCCAGGCGTGGCCCGAGTCATCTTCCCGGGTATGGGCGAACCCGATTCGGAGCAGACGAAGATTTATGAAAAGCAATGCTCCGGACCGGGATCGATGATCACCTTCCTATTGCGCGATGAGAGCCTCGAAGCCGCCTACAAGTTCCTCGACTCGGTTCGGATCGCTCACCTTGCAGTCTCGCTGGGCGGAACGGAATCTCTGATCGAGCATCCGCGCACCATGACGCACAGCGACATGACGGAAGAAGCGCTCGACCAGTGTGGAATCACGAATTCGATGATCCGGCTCTCCGTAGGGCTCGAGAGCTCCGACGACTTGATCAAGGACCTCGTGGCGGCGTTGGACCTCGCGGAGCGAGCCGGGAGTGACGCGCGTCGGCCCGTCACCTGCGCAACGGAGAAGCGAGCGACCCCATGACCACCAACGCAGTGTTGAAGCCTCGTGATCGACGCATCCGGGAATCACGGAGATGATCTCGATTCCTGGAACGCGAGGTGGATGGTTCGCCGGTGCGTGCTGGGCCGGTGTCGTCCTCGTCACGACCATCGCCGGGCTTCCGGTCGCGCGCGAGGCGACCGGAAGCGCGCCACGATCGCACTCGATCCTCGTAAGTGCGGGGAAGTACGAGTTCGATCCGCCGGTGATCCGCGTCCGTCGCGGCGACATCCTGAAGCTGCGCTTCGCCGCGGTCGACGTCGTGCACGGCTTTTTTCTCGAAGGGTATGACCTCGACGTGACGATCCCTCCTCTGTCCCGCCAGGTGACGGTACGGCGGGGTGGTTCGACCGAGGTCGTCGCGGAAGTCGTGTTGATCGCCGACCGCGCCGGCAAGTTCCGCTATCGCTGTTCGAAGACCTGCGGAGCCATGCATCCGTTCATGGTCGGCGAGCTGGTCGTCGGGCCGAATCGGCTCTTCGCCGGAGCCGCCGCCGCCGCTGTCGGGTTGCTGTTCGGCGGCGGCGTGTGGGTTCTGATCGCCGCGCGAGGGAGGGCGTCGTGAACGCGCCGTCGCCGCCCGGCTCGCGGCGCTTCGACCTGCTGGCCGCCTCGCCTCTCCTCGCGTGGATTGTCCGGCAGCGATGGTTCCCGCTTGTGGTAGCGGTGGCGTTGCTGCTGCTGACGGTGACCTTCGTAAC
>JAMPYE010000475.1 GCA_023700825.1 Thermoanaerobaculia bacterium
AGAGATTGCCGCCGCGCTCACGTCGAAGGCTCTCGGGGCCGTCTTCATACGGACCTGTATCCTGATGGCGTGGGCCGACAACAGCTTCGACGGCAAGGAGCGCGAGCTCGTGTCGCGCTACGCGAAGGCGCTGGGAATCGGCGACGACGAGATCGCGGAGCACGAGAGTGCGGTGAAGTCGTACCTCATCAGCTCACTCGTCAAGCTCGCGAACACCGACGCGGTCGTCGAAGTGGCGAAGAAGCTCGGCTCGTAACAATTCCGTTCTGCTGATTGACCCCGCCGTGACAGCGCTCTGCGCTGCCATCGCCTAAAGTGTCTTCGATCGAGACGTTGATTGGAGATGACGATGAAGGCTTGGAGATGGATCACTGTCGTGGCGCTTGCGATGATCACGGTGCCTGCGATCGCGGAGACGAACGCCGAACTGCGCGACCAGGTCTGGAAGGCGGAGACCGCGTTCGCGAAAACGATGGCCGATCGCGATCACGCGAAGTTCGCGTCGTTCCTCGCCGACGAGACGATTTTCTTCGGATCGAAGGGCGTGATGCGCGGAAAGGCCGAAGTCGCGCAGGGATGGAAGCGCTTCTTCGAGGGCCCAGCTGCGCCGTTCGCGTGGGGCCCGGAGAAGGTCGAGGTGCTCGCCTCGGGGACGCTCGCGATGAGCAGTGGCCCGGTGAGCGACCCGGAGTCGGACAAGCGCGTCGGAACGTTCAACTCCGTCTGGCGGCGCGAGAAGGACGGCACCTGGAAGATCGTGCTCGACAACGGCTGCCCCCAGTGCGAGTGCGGGGAGAAGAAGTAGGGTTTCAGTCAGAAGTGGCGCCGGGCGAAAGGCGGGAGGCGACAGGCGTTGAGGAGGCGGAGTGAGGCGCGCTGACGAGGTTCATCCAACGTGTCCACGATGTCTTGAGCCTTCCGGGTGTCCACGATGACATGAGCCTCGTCAAGGAGTGCCTGCGCCCCACTCCGCCTACTCATCGCCTTTCGCCTCTCGCCCGTCGCGAGGACGTCCCAAAAAACACGCGGCCCCGGCTTTTGCCGGGGCCGCGCTTGACTCGACTGGATGGGATCTTGAAACGACTGTGATGCGGAATCAGTGGACTGCTGCAAGGTGAGGCGGTTATTCGTGGTGAGCTTTGATTCCCTCTCGGGAGGCAGGAGGAAACGTAGAAGCGTCTCGCCTGCCCATCCAGTAAATATTGGGCCGCGCGAAGTATAGCCGAACCGGCGGGCAGATTGTGAAAAAAGTCACGATAACGATCAGGAATGGAATCGCGTCGATCGGCGAAGGGTTAAATTACTGAACCTGCTTGGGTTGTGCCCGGACGAATCTCGCGTTCGGGGTCAGGGGACGCTCCAGCGAAACGTGCCCGGCGAGAGTCTCCGCAGGCTGGCCGTTGACCAGGATCTGTACCTGGCGAATCGCCGGCACGTTCGAGGTCAGCGTGTGGACGATCGAGTAGACGAGCATCGTCTCGGCCTGCGATCCCGTCTTCCATCCCGCCGTGAGCAGCGGCCCACTCAGGTCGACGATCGCAGTTCCGTCGGGAAGCAGGTAGGTCGCGCGAATCTCGATTCCCTCGGGAACGGAGCGGGGATCCGAGCCGGCGGGTGCGGGAGCGAACAGCGCGGTCAGCAACGGGCGCAGCGAGGCGGCGTCTCCCGCGGGCAGCGCGACGTTCTCGATTCGCGGTGCGAGCAGCAGTCCGTCGTCCTCGTAGAAGAGCATGACCGGCTTGTTCGTGAGCGCGGTCGGGGGCGGAGGCGTTGGGCTGCTCGTCGCCTGGACGGGACCCTTGCGGCCGCAGCCTGCGAGGAGGAGGGCGAAGAGCGCGCCGAGCGCGACCCCGCGAAGCGTCATCGACTCGTTCCTGTGCTCGCCGTGGGAGGCGCGGTCGTCACCGGAGCCGCAGGCGTCGGTGCGGGGGTGGCGGCCGGGGCCGGGGCTCCGACCGAAGGGGCCGGCGTCACGCCGATCCGCGACTCGTACTGGTTCTTGAAGCGCTCGACGGCGCCGACGATCGCGGCCACGAGCTTGTCCTGGTGCTCGCTGCTCGTGAGCTTGGACTCCTCGTCGGGGTTCGAGATGAAGCCGACCTCCACGAGCGCCGCGGGCATGGTCGCGCCGATGAGCACGCGGAAGGGCGCCTGCTTCACTCCTCGATTCTCAGTGTTGGTCGCCTTGCTCAACTCGTCCTGGATCGTCTCGGCGAGGTCGCTCGACTCCTTGAGGTACTCCTGCTGCGCGAGATCCCAGAGGATGAACTTGAGGTCACCCTCCGGGGCGGCGGGCGACGGTGCGGTGTCGGCCTCGTTCTCCCGCTCGGCCACCTGGCGCGAAAGTTCGTCGGACGCGTCGAGCGACAGGAAGTAGGTCTCCGTCCCCTGCGCTCCCTTGCGCAGCGACGAGTTGAGGTGGATCGAGAGGAAGAGGTCGGCCTGGTACTCGTTCGCGATCGCCGTGCGCTGCGTCAGCGGAATCGCCTCGTCGGAGTTGCGCGTCAGCACGACGCGGGCCTTGAGCTTCTTCGAGAGGCTCGCCGAGAGCTTCCTCGCGAGCGCGAGGGAGATCGCCTTCTCCTCGGTTCCGTTAGGGCCGATCGCGCCGGTGTCGCTGCCACCGTGACCCGGGTCGATCACGATCGTGCGGATCCCGGGAACGCGCTGTTGCGGGAGGTTGATCGCGCCGGGCGTGCTCGGCGCAACGGCGGGGGCACCCGTCCGGAGATCCAGCACGACGCGGAACGGGTCGTCGAGCCGGTACGCGCTGCCGACGACGTCGGCGCCCGTGAGCTGGAACTCGACTTCGCTCGCGCGGAAGATGGCGCGCGCAAGGTGGGGGTTCTGATAGCTCTGCTCGGTGAACGGCGAGCCGATGGGGTTGCCGAACTTCACGACGTAGCTCTGCTGGCGGCGGCTGATCGTGAACTGGGTCTTTCCCGAGAGTTGCACGACGACCTTGGTGATGTCGTCGAGGTCGATGACGGAAATGCTCGCGGTCAGCAGTTGCCGGACGCGCGGCGAGACCGTGAATACCCGCGTCTGCGGATCCCACTGCAGGTCGAGGTCGCCGGCAGTCGCGAGGAAGCCGCGGAAGAACTGCCACGGGACGAAGGCGCGGCCCTCGATCACGACAGGAAGCCCCGGCATCGCGATCAGCTCGTCGCGAACGACGCCGTACTGGTTGTCGACGGCGAATGCACCCGGCTTTCCGAGAAGCGTGACTTTGAACCCCGCGCCGTCCGGCTCCATGGTGCCGCCCATCGCCTTCACGAAGTCGTCTGCGGCGAGGTAGAGCTGCGAATTGAGCTCCAGAGTGGAGACCGACGCTTCGCCCTGGGGCGATTTCAGCAGTGCACGCTCCGGCGCCTGCGCAAAGAGCAGACCGGCGACCGCCGTCGCGGCGACGACGACCGCCGCCATGGCTCGTTTCATTCGTCGACCTCCGTCCTCATCCACTCAGCTAACCCCGCGGCACGCCGCTCTCATCCCGCCGAACGGAGTTTCAATGCTTCTGCTGATCCTGCGAGGCCCGGGCCCTGCGTGCCGCGTCGAGCCGCGCCTCGTCTTCCCGCTCCGGCTCGTCCTCGTCTTCGACGTCGGCGACCGACACGTACCTGGCCCGGCCGCGCTGGTACTCCTCGCCCGCGGTCACCAGCCGGTTGAGCAGCTTGTAGTGCTTGTACTCGCAGGTAAAACGGACCATGTCCGGATAGAACCACCCGCCGAAGGCCAGCAGGAACACGAACGCCCTCTCGAAGATCGGGATGAATGGGATCGCGAGGATGGCCCCGCCGATGACGAACCCGACCAGGGTGAACAGCACGCGTGCCGCGATGTCGCCGCCGCGGAACACGCCGTAGCCGGTCCTCTCGCGCCTGTTCTGCTCGGCCGC
>JAMPYE010000476.1 GCA_023700825.1 Thermoanaerobaculia bacterium
AAGGATCACCTCCTCCGCCTGGACCGCGGCTCGGGAACGTGGTCGGCGCTTTCACCTCCTCCATCTCCGTTCGACAGCTACGGGCGCACGATGGAATGCGTGACCGCCGACCCGGGCTCTCCTGGCGAAATTTACGTTGGGCAGGTCCAGGAGATCGCGCACAGTCGAGATGGAGGAGCGAGCTGGGAGCAGTTGAGGCTCCCGTCGTCCTTCGTCTCGGCCCTTGCGATCGACCCACTCGACACCAGCGTCATCTATGCCGCCACGGGCAACGGCATCATGAAGAGCACCGACCGCGGGAGGTCGTGGTCCCTGAAGAAGGAGCTGGATCAGACACGCGAATTCGTGAAGACGCGGATTGTGATCTCGCGCTCGAACCCCTCGGTTCTCTATGCGTTCACGCGATTCTTCGGCCCCATCGACCGCAGCGCCGACGGCGGGGAAACGTGGACGACAGTGATGCTCGACGCCGAGCTCACCGATCTCGCGATCGGTGCCCGCGATCCCGAATTACTCTTCGGATCGACACTGCGCGACGGGGTCTTTCGAAGCAGCACCGGAGGAGAGAGCTGGCAGCAAATCGGCGAAGGGCTCCCCGCGGGAGAGCAGATCCGTTCCATCGCAGTGGACGACGGCGGAGTCTTCGTTCACGCCGGAACCCTGAACCACGGCGTATGGGAGTTGCCGCTCACTTTCCAGCGGCGCCGGCCGGTTTCGCGACCCTAAGCTCGCGTTGGGCGGGTTCGCGGTGCGGCCGGATGCGTCAGACGATGCCCTTACGCGGCCTCAACGCGGATGATTCGGTGCCGCGGTGGACCGGCGATACAAGTGCCAGGTGAACCCCGACATCCCCGCATGCCGCTCGCTGTGGTCGAGTGTGTAGCGCGTGCCTCGGACTTCGATGAGATCCGGCGGAGCCGGGGCGTCCAGGCTGGTGTCGTGGAAGATCAGCCAGTCGACCGCCGGGCCTGCCGCCAGCGCTTGAGGCTGATACTTCAGGCGACGCCCCTCGTGAATTTTCGAAGCGTAGAAATCGAAGGTCTGTCCGTTTCGAAGATCGTGATCGCTTCCGACCAGGACGACCTCGCCCTGCGATCTTGCCGCGATCGACGACAACGCGGCGCGGTACTGTCCTCGCCCGATCGTTGCGAGGTCGATGACGGCCGGCAGGTTCGCCGCCGCGACGACCGCCAGGCAGATCGCGCCGATGTGCTGGTACGGCCGGGCGAGAAGCACGCCAAGACTGCGACCGAGCGACAGCATCAGAAGCTCGAAGGGAACGAGGAAATAGCGCGGATACGCCATGTTCCCGGGAACCAGGGCGAGCGAAAGCAAGAGAGTCGAGGCGGCGATCAGAAGCAACGGCCCCTGGCCGGCCCTGACCTTCGGAATCGCGAGCAGCGCGAACAGTGCGCATGCCCCGAGTGACGCGACACCGAGATACGGTCCGCGCCAGATCCCGAAGACGAGCCCGGCGAGCTGGGTCATCGCGGTCGCGACGCTCGACTCCGGCCCTCCCGCGATGTGGAGAAACCGCAGGTCGAGCCACCAGAGCGAGACGGTGACCGCGAGGGGCACCGCGCCCAGCGCCGCAAGTCTGGTGATCATCGAAGCGCCGCTCGGGCGCAGTCGGATCGCACGAGCGACCAGCAGCGCCGACGCCGGGAGCGCGAAGAGGAGAACGGTCAGGTGCGCCAGGATGCCGATCCCCACGATGGCCGAAAACAAGAGCAGGCGCGGCGGGGTGGCCTCGCCCGCCTGCTCGACGACGATCATCGCTGCGACGACCAAGCACGCGGCCAGCGCGTAACCGCGCGCTTCGCTGCCGTACTGGATCAGCAGGAACGAGAACGCGTGGAGCAGGGCGCAGCAGATCGCGGCCGCTCGCGAATGACGCGCTCCGTAGAGGCCCGCAAGCCCGATCGTGACGACGCTCGCGATCACCGCGGGAATCCTCCAGACGGCGTGCCAGTCGAGCGGCGCCAGCAGCCACATCGTCAGCGTGTTCAGGTAGTGGTTGTTGTCGACGTGGATGGCCGTGAAGATGCCGATCGGGGAGCCGACCCAGCGAGCCCACGCGATCGACCAGATCTCGTCGAACGAAAGGTCTCCGCGCATCGCGGCAACGCGGAGGCTCGCGCCGATGACGATCGCCAGGATGCAAAGCGTCAGCGCCGTCGCGCGGGACGGGCCGCCGTTCCCCGGAGCCGATTCGGTCATCTCGCGCTCGCTCAGGCGATCGATTGTTGGCGCGCGACGCACACGAGTCAATAGCGGCCGATGGTGCCGTCACGCCATGGATTCAATCCGATGGCTCGAGGACGACGACCTTGTCGCGACCTTCTTCCTTCGCTCGATAGAGTGCGCGGTCGGCGTTGCCGATCGTGGAATCGAGGCTGCGGCCCGGCTCGTGGGCCGCGATGCCGAACGACGCTGTCACGAAGGTCGGCGCTCCCTCCACCGGGATGTTGCACGCGGCGATGGCGAGCCTGATCTTCTCCGAGGCCTGGCTCGCGCCCGCCTGATCGGTCTCGGGGAAGAGAAGGATGAACTCCTCCCCGCCCCATCGCGCCGCGAGGTCTTCGGTGCGGATGGAAGCGCGAAGAACGGACGCGACGCTCCGGAGCACGATGTCGCCGCCAGCGTGACCGAAGCGGTCGTTGACGTGCTTGAAGTGGTCGATGTCGGCCATCACGATCGAGAGCGGGCGACCCGATCGACGCGCGCGGGCGAGCTCGATCTGCGCCGCGTCGAGGAAGCCGCGCCGGTTAGGCAGGCCGGTGAGCTCGTCAGTGCGGGACGAGAGCTCGAACTTCAAGGCGAGCCGCTCGAGCTCCCTCGTGCGGTCCTCGACGCGCGCCTCGAGCTCGCTGCGGAGCGCGACGAGCTCCCGGTATTCACGCTGGAAGCGGGCGTTCAGTGCGCGCGTCGAGGCAAGAAAGAGGATCGTGAAGCCGAGGACTGGAACGCCGGAGACCTTTGGAACCAGTTGCAGCTCCATCGCGAGATCCGTCACGAGGCAGGCGATGAGCGCGAGCAGCCCACGGGCGATCGTTTGCGACTCCAGGTCACCGTACCGCCCTGCCCGGAGCGCCACGACGCTCGCGTAGATCAGCAGTACGCCGCTCCCGACGAAGAGAATGACGGTCAGCGGCTGGAGACCCGCGGGGACCGCGAAGACCGGCAACGCGAGCAGCAGGTACTGAAGGGCGCGGACGGGCCGCGGCACGCTGCCGGAGCCGAGCGAGGCGACGAGGTTCACGAGCGCGAAAGTGGCGATCGCGACGCCCGTCAGGTTGATGTAGACGAGCAGGGCCGGCGGCGATGCGGCGAGGGGCCGGAGCATCATGCCGGTCGCGTCGACGAGGAGCGCGCCGACGCCGGCGCAGGCGAGCCAGAGATGGCTTCGCCGCTCGCGGCGATGCCACCAGAGGTCGAAGTGGAGCATTCCGAGGAGCAGATAGACCCCGAGGCCGAACGCGTCGATGAATTCGATCGGAATGCCCAGAAGTGTCATGTCGCCGCGGACATGGTGACAGAGGTCTGAGCCGGTGTCTTCCCGGCGGAAGACAGAGGGACCGCCGCGAAGTATCCGCGACGGCGCCGAGTGCGCTCGAAGTCTCGCTCGCGAGACAGTGGCGCCCGCGGGGATTCAGGCCGGACGGCGTGTCTCGCGCGCGGGCGTCCTACTCATACGGCTCGGGCTCTGGAAGCGGTCGCAGCACCACCGCGACGTGCTTCGGCTCGTGTTCGCAGTAGTTACAGGTTGCAAGGCTGGCGATCCACGGGAGGATTCCGTAGATCATCACCTCACCCGCGACTTCGGCTTCCGTGGTTCCGCCGGCCGAGCTCGTGAGCAGCACGCCGCCGGTCATCGCGGAGAGGACGAGCGCGT
>JAMPYE010000477.1 GCA_023700825.1 Thermoanaerobaculia bacterium
GCGGGCGCGGAGGTCCAGCGTCCGCTCGCGACCGTCGTCATCGGCGGACTGATCACATCGACCTTGCTGACATTGCTCGTCCTGCCGACGCTCTACGGCTGGTTCGAGCGCGAAAAAGTGGAGTACTAAGGAGACGCCCATGAAGATGATTGCAGCAGTCGTTCAACCATTCATGCTCACCAAGGTGATGCGGGCGCTGGAGGAGATCGAGGACTTTCCCGGCATGACGATCTTCGAGGTGGAGGGCTTCGGGCGCGAGAAAGCACATCCCGAGGAGGCAGAGCCGCGACGTCACATCGAAGACGTCGTCGACTACGTGAACAAGACGCGGATCGAGATCGCTGCCAGCGACGAGATGGCAGACCAGATCGTAACGGTGCTTCGCGACGTCGCGCACACCGGAAATCGTGGCGACGGGAAGATCTTCGTCTGGCCTCTGGAGACGGCGATCCGCATCCGAACCGGCGAAGCCGGCGACGCAGCGCTCTGACCGATGAAGGAGAGAACGATGAACAAATCGCTTCGACGGAAGACGGCGGGGACTGGAAGCGGTGTCGCCCGGCTGATCGCGGCACCTTGGTTTCCCTTCACCGCGGGGGTGGTCGTCACCATTGCGATCATCGCCGCGTTCGTCGCGTTTGCAAGGCCGGGCTCCGAGCCGGAGGCGCCACCAGCTCCTGCAGTTCCCACCGCGGTGGCGGCTCCCGTAGAAGATCACGACCATGGCGCGGAGCTGTCGGTCCGGCGGATGACTCCGGCGGAGCTGCAAGCGGCCATCGAACGAGGGGAGGCAGTCACGATCGACGTGCGCGACGCGGACTCTTATGCCGCGGGCCACATCGCCGGCGCATATCACATCCCTCTCGCCCTTCTCGAGGGTCAGGTGTCGTTCCTCCCTCGAGGAAAGCTGCTGGTTACTTACTGTACGTGACCGGCCGAAGAATCGAGCGCCCGTGCGGCGCTCATCCTGCAGCAAAACGGCATCCGCGATACAGCCGCACTCCTCGGCGGTCTAGACGCATGGACAAGTCTCGGGCTCGGCGTGGAGACGGGTTCGGCAGCACCGAGGTTCTGAAGCATGAGTCACCGACACCCACAGAGGGAGGTGGGAAACAACAAGAAGCGCCTGGCCTTCGTGCTCGCGCTGACATCGACATATCTCATCTGCGAGGTAGTCGGAGGGTACCTTACCGGGAGCCTCGCTTTGCTCGCCGACGCCGGCCACATGCTCACCGATGTGGCCGGCCTCGGGCTCGCGCTTCTCGCGATCCGAATAGCCGCGCGTCCCGCTACGCCGGAACGGACGTACGGATATCACCGCGTGGAAATTCTGGCGGCGCTCGCGAACGCGGTCGCGCTGCTCGGCATCTCGATCTTCGTTCTCTTCGAGGCATGGGGCCGATTCCGCAATCCCCCCGTCGTCGAGAGTCGCGGAATGCTCCTCGTCGCCGTAGTCGGTCTCATCGTCAACATCATCGGTGTACTGATCCTGCGCAAGGGCTCCGGAGAGAACCTGAACGTGCGAGGTGCCTACTTCGAAGTGCTGTCCGACATGCTCGCGTCGGTCGGCGTGATGCTGGCGGGATGCATCATGTGGGCCACGGGTTGGTACTACGCTGATCCGATCGTCTCCGCGCTGATTGGGCTGCTGATCATTCCTCGAACCTGGGTGCTCCTGCGTGAGGCCGTAGGAATCCTCCTCGAAGGCACGCCATCGGACGTGGACCTCGGCGCTGTCCGCAGCGCATTGGCAGACCTGCCTGGAGTCGTCGAGATTCACGATCTGCACGTCTGGACGCTCACGTCAGGCATGAACGCCATGAGCGCGCACGTAACCGTCGGTGATGGAGAAGATCTCGGCGAACTGTTGAACGCCATTCAGGATGCGATCACGACGAGATTCCCGATCGGTCACGTAACGGTGCAGCTCGAGCACGCCGGGGCACGCAACTGCGAGGCGCACGCATGAAGCGGCATCTATCGATCGTCGTGGCGGGAGCTCTGACACTCGGCGCCTGTGACGGACCGCGCGTGTCGGAAGCTACACCTGACGACCACGTTCGCGGACCGGACACCGCGCGCGTCACATTGATCGAGTACGGCGACTATCAATGCCCACCCTGCACGAACACGAATCGAGACCTGGAGGCGCTGCTGGCGAAGTATCCGAACGACCTGCGGCTGATCTACCGCCATTTCCCGATCCGCCCACACCGCAACGCGCGCCTCGCCGCCGAAGCGGCGGAGGCAGCGGAAGCGCAGGGCAGGTTCTGGGAGATGCACGCGAAGCTCTTCGAGCGCCAGAAGGAGTGGTACGGTGCTTCTGATCCGGTTCCGTTGTTCACTCGCTACGCCGAAGAGCTCGGCATGGACGGAGCCGGTTTCACGAGCGCGCTGCGCTCGCATCGTTTCGAACGCCGTGTCGCAAAAGCACATGAACAGGCCAGGCACTTCGGAGTGCGGGGCGCCCCGGCATTTTTCGTCAACGGCAGACGGCTGATTCCGCCGCCGCACTCGCGCGACGCCCTCGAGAAGCAGATTCAGCGAGAGCTCTCGCCGTAGACGGCAACCAGAAGGGATGGATGTGTGATGAGTTACCCCTCGCATTCCGCGACCGCGATCGAAGACCCGAGCGCCCGCCAGGCCCTCGTGCGCCGTGGGCTGCTGCTCGAGTACCTGACAGTTGGCTACAACAGCCTTGAAGGGATCATCGCCATCGCGGCGGGTCTTCTGGCGGGCAGCATCGCGCTCGTCGGCTTCGGGTTTGATAGTGCGATCGAGGTCATCTCCGGGATGACGCTTCTCTGGAGACTGCGTTCCGATGCAGACGAGACGATGCGCGAGCGCATCGAGCAACGCGCAATCCGGATCGTGGGGGTGTCGTTTCTGCTTCTCGCGGCGTACGTCACCGTTGACGCGGCGAAAGCGCTCCTCCGCCAGGAAGCGCCTGACGAGAGCATCGTCGGTATCGTGCTGGCAGCGGTCTCTCTCGTCATCATGCCGCTCCTCGTAAGAGCAAAAAGGCGGATCGCTCGAGCAATCGGGAGCCGCGCACTCGACGCCGACGCAACTCAAACGCAGATCTGCACCTATCTGTCTGCGATTCTCCTCGGCGGCCTGCTGCTCAACGCCACACTCGGCTGGTGGTGGGCCGACCCCGTTGCCGCTCTCGTCATGGTCCCGATCATCGTTCGCGAAGGCCTCGAGGGGCTGCGGGGTGAGCGCTGCGAGGATGAGTGCGAGCACTGACGACCGAGAGGATTGCTCTAGCGTAGCGCCGAGGAGGACGCCAGAGAGAGAAGAGCGCGGCTCGTCTGAACGCTTCAGGAGATCGAGGTACGCGCGGCCGACTGAAAAGACGGAGGTAACCGAGGGGCGATTGCTACACCTCTCGGTTACCTTCCACCATTGTCTGGAAATGAATCAAACCACACTCGGTCGGCAAGTCGTCAACTACGGCCCAACGACGAGATCGAACGAGAGGCCCGTGCCGCCGTCCCCGGTGTGGACCAGGTTGTGGCAGTGGAGCATCCAACGCCCCGGGTTGTCGCCGACCAGGATCCCGTCGTAGCGTTCGCCCGCGTTGATCGGCAGCGTGTCTTTGGCGTACGGGGCCGTCAGCGCGAAGCCGTCGGTAGCGACAATCGTCCAGTGCAGACCATGCACGTGCATCGGGTGAACCATGTTGCCCGTGTTCACCATTCGAAACAACACTCGCTCTCCGCGGGCGACACGGATCTCGGGGACGTAGGGGCCGGTCTTTCCATTGATGATCAGAGTGCCGCCCATCATCGACGTCATCCCGCCACCTGAGCCCATCCCGCCGCCAGATCCCATGCCACCACCCATTCCACCGCCCATTCCGCCCATGCCACTGCCCGGACGGCTTACGA
>JAMPYE010000019.1 GCA_023700825.1 Thermoanaerobaculia bacterium
GAAGCGCGGCCCCCAGTTGTCGTCGTCGTTACCGAGTACGCCGCCTCGCCCGCCACGGAACTCGCGGAGATACTCCTCGTCAAACGCGGTCTGCGTCGCGAGCTCCTGCCAGATCGGATTCGCGCGCTGGTCCAGATCGAGGCCGCTCGCGCGATCCCAGCGGACGCCCGCGTGCAGCGAGAGCCGCTCCCCCACCCTCCACTCGTCGTGCACGAAAATGCCGAACTGCGACACGGGAAGCGAAATCTCTCCGCCCCCTCCGGAGTACGTGATCTGTCGGACCGCGGCGCCGGCGACGTCCTCGAGCATCGCAAACGTCCCCGTTCGTCCGGTCGCGATCGACGCGCGCTGCGTGGGCGTATCGGCGAACGAAATGCCCGCGCGCAACTCGTGGTGCGAACCTGCAACGACAGCGGCCCAGGAAACGACCTCGTCGATCTGCAGCGTGCGAGCGCGAAGCGTTTGCGCAGCGATCGGGCTCCGTCCCTGCCTGAATCCTCCCGGCCACACGAGCGCCGCGGCAGTCGTCGACGATGACGAGCTCGACCCGAAGTCGACGAATTGCACCGACACCTCGTTCGTCGCGCGTGGAGAAACCTGCCAAAGATGTCCGACGACGAGCGAGTCGCGCTCGACGCGGACGTCGGCAAGCGACTCGGGCGCCGCGAGCGGGTTCGCCCCCTCCTCGTCGTCGCTCCGCTGCCCCACGTAGCGCACCGTCGCGAACTGCCTCTCCGTGTTCGTCGCCGTGAGCTTCACCGTGACGATTCGCTCGCGCGCGCTGACGACGCCCGAGCTCCCGTCGAGCGACGCATCGATGCCGCCGCTGTCGACGACGTGGAGCCGCTCGAGGCTCGCCTCGTCGTAGCCGAGGAAATAGTGTGCGCGATCGCGCACGATCGGCCCGCCGAGCGCGACGCTCGATCGCCAGCTCTCGTGTCCTTTCCCTTCGGCGCTCCCACGACGTTCGCTCCTCGTCGATTCGCCCAGGCTCGAATCGCGCAGAGATCCACTGACACTTCCCGAAGCGTCGTTCGACCCACCACGCGTGACGAGGGAGATCACGCCGTGCGCCGAGGGACCGGATGAAGCATCGAACGGCTGCAATTCCATGCGTAGTTCTTCGATCGCGTCGATGCTGTAGCTCGCGAGACCAGCCGGAAGTGCGCCGGAATCGCTCGCACCGTCGGCGACGACGCTCGCCGGTCCTCCTTCTCCGCGGTTGAGCTCGAGCCCTCGTCCGCCGCCACGCAGCGGCCCCTCGGCGACGACCGCCGCGGCTGCAGGCGCGAGGGCGCTCAGGTAGCCAACGTCACGGAGCCCCGCGGGCAGCGCGCCACTCTCGCCGCGGTCGAGTCTCGTTCCGATCGAACTCCTGTCGAGCTGAATCGGTTCGTCGACCGTAATCGTGATCTGCTCCTCGACATCCGTCGCGACGAGTTCGAGGCCGATCGCGCGAACACCCGCGAGAGGAACGCGCACGTCGGGTACGGTCACGGTTCCGTACCCTCCCAGCGACGCGCTGACCGTGTACGTGCCTGCGGGAAGCGCGGGGAAGATCCAGTGTCCGTCCGGCCCGCATTTCGTCGGGTGAGCGAGGCCAGTTGCCTGCTCCTTCGCGACCACGTGCGATTGCGCGAGCGGCTTCCCATTCTCGTCTGTCACGCGGCCGCGCAGCGACCCGGTTGCGGCACGCGCGAACAGCGGACTCGCGACGAATACCATCGCCACTACGACGACGATCGCGCAAATGGCGCTGCTGTGGCCGTTCCCCGGCGCCCGGTTCTCATGCATGTACGCGCGCTTCCAGAGCACGCGAGCATTCTGCATCACGTCGCCGGCGAAGTCTTCGCCGCGCGCGCGACTCAAACTCGCTCGAGGTCAGCGCCGCCGAGTGGGCTTCGCGGAGGACTCGACGCCCCTGCGACACGTGCGGTGCCATCGTTGGCTCGGCAAGGCCGCCTCGCGACACGAGTCCTCTCGCGACGGCAATCGAACGAGGACACCAGAACTCTCGACATTCCAATAGTCCGAGGACACTCCCCGCACGGCCGAGTGCAGCAGCAAACTGGCCGCCGATGACACTGCCAAGGGATGACCCATTCGGTGGGTCATTGCGTCAACACGTGACCCACGTCACATCGCATGGTGATCTCCTAAATGCTTGATTTCAAACGATATTCTGACGAACTGAGAGATGGTCTGATTCGTGCTACATCACACTGCGGACACCCGTACAACTGAATATCTCAACTGCTTAAGGAGGACATTCCGATGTCTCACTCGTCTCGCCGTGCGTTCATTCTCCTGCTTTCTGTTTCCATGCTCACCGCAATCCCCGCCTTCGCCGGGCACTCCTGGGGCGGCTATCACTGGCAGAAGGGCTCGGGGCCCGTCGTTCTCCAGCTAGGCGACAACGTCTCGGGGGTTTGGGACGGTCACCTCGCCGCCGCGGAGAGGGACTGGGACGGGTCGAGCGTTCTCGATCTCTCCGTCGGGGCAGGTGGAACTCGCCCGAAGAACTGCCGTCCCACGGCGGGGCGTATCGAGGTCTGCAACGCCAGGTACGGCGCCAATGGCTGGCTCGGTCTTGCGCAGATCTGGCTGGGCGGCGGGCACATCTCGCAGGCGGTAGCCAAGATGAACGACTCGTACGTCATGAACGAGCCCGAGAAGCTCCACGTCATGTGCCAGGAAGTAGGTCACGGCTTCGGGCTCGGCCACACCAGCGAAGACGGTAGCTCGCAGAATACCTGCATGGACTACTACCAGAACAAGAACGGGTCGGATTGGACCAGCACCACGACGAACGCTCACGACATGCAGATGCTCGATTCGATCTATTCGCACGTCGACAGCGGCGCGAAGCTCCTTCCGCCGCCGCCTGCCATGGGCTACATCGACTTCGTCGGCCGCGGTCAGTGGGGCGAAGAGGTCTTCCGCTCGGAGAACGGACGCGGTTCGACGTTCTTCCTGGATTTCGGACACGGCCACGGAGTTCTCACCGAGGTCTACTGGGCTGGCGACCAGAACGAGTTGAACCACGACCAGGATCCGGATGCCCCGGCTCCGTGGATGACTCCTCGCAACTAACGCATACGCGCTGCTGCACGAAAACGGGCGAGGCTTTCAGCCTCGCCCGTTTTCGTCTGCGCCTTTTCGGCACAAAGGTCACTTTCGTGCGCGGGAAGCTGGACGCGGTGACGGAGCTCGGGCGGGTCCGCGCGCTGGCCGAGGAGATCGGCGCGACTGTGATCGAAACGCCCGACACGCACTCGTCCTGCTGGCGGACCGCCGATGGCGTCCTGGGCCGCGCGGCGCGGCAAGAGCATCCCCGTCGCGAGTGGTGGCGAGGATGCCCCTCACGCTGACCGCCCGCGGCCGGCTAGTGCTTATGCTCGGCGGGCGCCTGGGTATCCTTCTCGCCGCCCTTCATCATCGGACAGCCGGACATCGAATCCGACATTCCTTTCATCATCCCGCTCTTCATGTGCTTCATCATGTGTTCCATCATCTTCGGCTGCATTTCCGCCATGTGCTTCTGCATCATGGCGCGCTGGGCCACGAGCTCGGTGACGACGGCGGCCGTCTTGTCGACCTTTGCCGATCCTTTCGCCTTGTTCATTTCGGCGACCATCGTCTGCAGCTTCGCGTTCATCTCGGCCATGTGCCTTTCCATCGCGTCGTGCTGCTGCGTCATGGCCGCGCAGTCGGGCATGCCCGCCGTCTTCTGGTCACCGCCCATCTGAGCGAACAGGGCTGGCGTGAACAGGAATGCAAGCATGAATCCGTAGATCAGTTGCTTCTTCATCGTCGATCTCCCATCTATGTCGTCCTGCGGTGCACAGGCGGAATTGCGCGCCGCGTCGTTCGCGGCACCATGCCGCTTCCGCCACTCATCACGGATCTCATGACCGTGCGTGTGTCATCTTCCTGCCATGTCCCCCGGGCGATCCCGGAGAGCGAGGACCGTACTGACGTGCCTCGTGGACAGTGTTCTCAAATCTAGGCCAGGCACGCTTCGTCGCGAAGCGCACTTTCTACCCATGAGCAATTCCGTGCCCCGGGTAGAAAGTACCGTTCGGCTCACGCCGTCGCCTCGTTCACCGGACCGAATGCTCCATCCGTCTCAGGCTCCGACTTCAGCTCTCTCTTCTTCCAGAGCGCGAAAATCGCCGGATAGACCGTGAGCTCCAGCAGGAACGACGTCGCCAGACCGCCGACGAGCGGCGCCGCGATGCGTTTCATGAGGTCGGCGCCCGTGCCGGTGGCCCAGAGCACCGGAAGCAGGCCGATCATGTCGGTCAGCACCGTCATCAGTTTCGGCCGGATGCGCTTCGCGGCACCGTCGACGATCGCCTCACGCAGATCGCCGAACGTCCTCAGCTTCCCGTCTTCCTTCCATTTCTTGTGCGAGAGCGTGAGGTACAGCAGCATCACGACGCCCGTTTCGGCGTCGACCCCGGCGAGCGCGATGAGCCCGACCCACACCGCGACGCTCATGTTGTAGCCGAGCAGGTAGAGCAGCCAGATCGCACCGATCAGCGAGAACGGCACGGCGAGCAGCACGATGCCCGTTTCGACCACCGACTTCGTGTTGAAGTAGAGCAGCAGCAGCACGATCGTGAGCGTCACCGGGACGACGATCATCAGCTGCTTCTTTGCGCGCTCGAAGTACTTGTATTGCCCCGTCCAGTTGATGCGCACACCAGGCGGCAGCTTCACGTCGCGCGCGACCACGGCTTTCGCATCCTCGACGTAGTCGGCAATCGGGCGGTCGGTGTCGACGAAGACGAAGCCGACGAGCGCGCCGTCTTCGCTTCGCACCATTGGCGGTCCGAGCGTCGGTCGCACCTTCGCGACCTGGCCTAACGGCACCTGCGCGCCCGACGGCGTCGAGATCAGCAGCGCTTCGATGGCTTCCGGCCGCTCGCGATACTCCGCGGGGAACCGAACGCTGATCGGGTAGCGCTCCCGTCCTTCGACCGTCTCCGAGATGCTCTCGCCCCCGATTCCGCTCGAGACGATCTCGTTGATGTCGGCGACCGAGAGCCCGTACCGCGCGGCGGCCTCGCGATCGGTCTCGATGTCGACGAAGAAGCCGCCGACCGAACGCTCCGCGAACGCGCTGCGTGTTCCCGACACCTGCGCCACCGCCTTCTCGATCTCGATCGCCGTTTTCTCGATCGTCTCGAGGTCGTCGGCAAAGACCTGGATCCCCAGCGGGCTCCTGACGCCGGTCGACAGCATCTCGGTGCGCGTCTGGATCGGCATCCACCAGATGTTCGGCATCCCGGGGATCTGGACCTTCTCGTCCATCTCCTTGATCAGCAGCTCCCACGTCATCCCGGGACGCCATTCCGACTTCGGCTTCAGGACGATCGTCGTCTCCGCCATCCCGATCGGCGCGGGATCGGTCGGAGTATTCGCCCTCCCCATCTTGCCGAAGACGCTCACGACCTCGGGAATCTCCTTCAGCTTCCGGTCGGTGACCTGCATGACTTCGATCGCCTCGGTCATCGACATCCCGGGAGGCGCCGTCGGCATGTAGAGAACCGCCCCTTCGTTCAGCGGCGGCATGAACTCGTTGCCTAACCGCAAGTACGCGGGTATCGTGAAAAGCATCATCAGAACGGCGACGGAGATGACGCTCTTCGGGTGATCGACCACGAACCGGACGACCGGCGTGTAGATCCCGACGAGCCAGCGGTTCAGCCTGTTCTCCTCGTCCTTCTGGATCCTCCCGCGGATGAGCAGCACCGCGAGCGCCGGCGTCAGCGTGATCGCGAGGATCGCGCCGAAACCCATCGAATAGGTCTTCGTGTAGGCCAGCGGCTTGAAGAGCCGCCCCTCGCTTCCCGTCAACGTGAAGATCGGGATGAAGGCGACCATGATCACGAGGAGCGAGTAGAAGATGGAAGGGCCGACCTCCTTCATCGCGGCGATGACGAGCTCGGTCCTGTCGTCGCCCTCTTCCGCCTCCTCGAGCTTCTTGTGGATGTTCTCGATGATGATCATCGACGCGTCGACCATGGCTCCGATCGCGACGATGATGCCGCCCAGCGACATGATGTTCGCGGTGATTCCCTGGTAGTACATCGGGATGAAGGCGAGCACGACGCCGAGCGGGAGCGTGATGATCGCGACGAGCGAGCTCCTCGCGTGCATCAGGAAGATGAAGAGCACGAGCGAGACGACGATCATCTCCTCGATCATCGACTTCGTCACGGTCGCCATCGACTCGCGGATCAGCCCCGAGCGGTCGTACGTGACGACCACCTCGACACCCTCGGGAAGTCCCTGCTTGACCTCCTCGAGGCGCTCCTTCACCGCGTCGATCACGCGCAAGGCGTTCTCGCCGAAGCGCGCGACGACGATGCCGCCGACGACTTCGCCATTGCCGTCGAGCTCCGCGAAGCCGCGGCGCTGGTCGGGGCCGATCGCGATGTGCGCGACGTCGCGCAGGTACACCGGCACGCCGTTCTTCGCCCGCAACGGGATCGTACCCAGGTCGCCTATCGTCTCGACGTAGCCGCGGCCGCGGACGACGTATTCGTGTCCCGCCATTTCGATCGAGCGGCCGCCGACGTCTCCGTTCGACTTCCGCACCGCCTCGATGACCTCGCTGATCGTGATGCCGTACGACGCGAGCTTCTGCGGGTCGACGACGATCTGGTACTGCTTGACGTAGCCGCCGACCGGCGCGACCTCGGCGACGCCCGGCACGCTCTGGAGCGCATAGCGGATGTTCCAGTCCTGAATCGAGCGGAGCTCCTGCAGGTCGTGCTTCCCCGTCTTGTCGACGAGCGCGTACTGGAAGACCCAGCCGACAGCCGACGCGTCGGGGCCGAGCGTCGGGTTCACGCCCTCGGGGAGCTTGTCGCGCACTGTCTGCATGTACTCGAGCACGCGGCTGCGCGCCCAGTAGATGTCGGTCCCGTCCTCGAAAATGGCGTAGACGAAGGACATGCCGAACATCGACTGCCCGCGAACGACCGAGACGTTAGGCGCGGAAAGCAGCGCGGACGAGATCGGATAGGTGAGCTGCTTCTCGACGAGGTCGGGGCTCCGGCCCGGCCATTCGGTGAAGATGATGACCTGGACGTCGGAGAGATCGGGCGTCGCGTCGAGCGGCGCGTTGCGCATGGAGTAGACGCCCCAGAGCGCTGCCAGCGCCACGAATACCAGCGTCAGGAACGGGTTACGCGCGCAGCCGTCGATCAGGCGCTCGACGAAGTTCTCGCGCTTCTCAGTGCCCTGCATGGCCCGCTCCTTCCCCGCCCCACGACTCGGCCGCGGAACGAATTCGCGACTCCGCGGCGATCAGGAAATTCGCCGCGGTGACGATGCGGTCTCCCTCCTTCACCCCTTCGAGCACCGCGATCCACTCGTCGTTCGAGTCGCCGGTCCTGATCTCCTGCGGCTTGATCCGCCCCTCGCCGAGGTCGAGGAAGACGAGCTTGCGCGGTCCGGTGTCGACGACCGAGTCGGTCGGCACCACGAGCTGCTCGCCGCTCTGGCTCTCGAGCTCGACGTCGGCGAACATCTCCGGCTTGAGGTCGAGCTTCGCGTTCGCGAGCTCGATGCGGATCTTCCCGGTCCGCGTTCCGGGATCGAGGTACGGGTAGACGTAGGCGACCTTCCCCTCACGCACCTCGCCGGGCAGGTACTGGAAGCTCACCCTGGCCGTCTGGCCGACGACCACCGAGGCGAGATCGCGCTCGTAGACGTCAGCCTCGACCCAGATGACATCGAGCGCCGCGATACGGAAGACCCGTTCGCCCGAGGCGACGGCCGCCCCTTCGACGACGTTCTTCTCGATGACGAAGCCGCTGTAAGGCGAGAGCACCGGCATCCGTTCGATCGCTTTGCCGGTGCGCGCGATCTCGTCGACCTGCCCGCGGGAGAAGCCCCATAGCTGGAGACGCTTCTTCGCGCTCTCGACCAGGTAGTCGGCGCGATCGGGAGCCCCCGAGCCGCTGGCGCTTCTCTGGCTCTGCACCGCGAGGAGCAGCTCCTTCTGCGCCGCAAACAGCTCTGGGCTGTAGATCGAGAGGAGCGGCTGGCCGGCTCGCACCGGCTGCCCGGTCGTGTTGACGTGCAACTTCTCGACGAACCCGCTGAGCTTGAGCGTCACGTCGCGCACGCGCGACTCGTCGTACGTCGTCCTGCCGACGACGCGAACGGAACGCGTGAGCGCGCGGGTCCCGACGAGCGCGGTCTTCACCCCGATCGCCTGCCGGCGCGCGGAGTCGACGACGATGATCCCACTCGCCGCGTCGCGCTTCGTCACGGCGGTCAGCTCCATGCCGCAGATCGGGCACTTGCCCGGGCCGGGCTGCTTGACCGACGGGTGCATCGGGCAGGTGTAGTAGGCCACCGCCTCGCCCCCCATCTCCGCCGTGTACTCCTTCCAGTCGATCTTCGAGCCGCAGGAGAGCATCGCCTGCCCCTTGTAGGGGTTCTCCATCGACGGAGTCTTTTGGATCCAGCGGTTGAACCCCTGCTCCATCGGGCACTCGAAGAGGTAGAGCGACTGTGCAAGGGCGGGGTCCATCGCGACGAGAGGCACGAGGTCGCGGCCGAGCTCGCCGAATGCGCGGCGCGCCGCGACGATGTCTCCCGCCTTCGCGATCTCGCCGGCGTGTCCCGCGATCCGGCCGAGCACGTCGCCAAGCGCCGGGGGTGCCACCTTGCGCGCATCCTCGGTCGCCTTCGCGAGCGCCTCACCCGCGTCGCCGATCCCTTCGATCGTGTCGTTCGCGAGGGTGGCACGGACCGACTCGTACTCGGCGATCATCCGCTCCACGCTTGCGCGCGTCGCGTCGTCGAGCGACATCGGCGCTCCCTCTGCTTCATGATCGTGTTGCGCGGCCGCCTGCTCCTTGCCGTGCCCGATGTGAAACCACTTCATGATCGGCTCGGCGAGAATCCAGCCGAGAGCCAGCAGCGCGACAAGCACTGCGATGACGATCAGCTTTACCCGCCCCCGGCTGTTCGGTTCGTTCGTCGTGAGAGTCATGGCTCAGTTCCTTTCGCCGGTTTCCGGCAGACGGCCGATGGCGCGATCGAGCATCGCGAGCCCGCGGATCAACTCCGCGGTCGCTTCGTAGCCGCCCAGGGTCACGTCTCGAAGATTGTTCTCAGCGATGAGCACGGAGAGGAACGGGTCGCGACCCGTCTCGAACCCCGCGCGTGCCGCGGCAAACTGGTCGGTCGCCGCCGGCACGAGGTGATCGCGGTAGATCTCGCCGATCTCGCCCGCCGTCTCGACCGCGCGATGCGCGAGATCGACCTCGAGGCGGACCTGGTCCTCGAGCTCGACGCGACGGCTCTCGGCAGCCTCGATGGCGTGCTGCGCCTCGCGCTCCGCCGCGGCGAGCCGCCCGCGCCAGATCGGGAGATTCACGCTCACGCCAACCTGGAACTGGTGGTCCCTGCCTTCCATCGAGTCGTAGATCGCGGCGAGACCGATGTCCGGTTTACGCGCAAGGCTCGCGAGCTCCGCGGAAGCGCTGGCAGCACGGATCGACGCATCGGCCGCGACGAGCGCCGGCCGGTCGGCGACCGCGACGGCCTGAAGCGCGTCGCTCGGCCCTCCGACGTCGCCTGTCGCGTCCGTCGCCGCAGGAAGTGGCGGCAGCGGCGCGCGGGGCGCGCGATGCAACAACGCGTTGATCCGCGCGATCGCGTCGCGGCGGGCCGCGTCGAGCCGCACCCGGCTCTCCCGCATCCTCGCGATTTCCACCTCCGCCTGAATCAGGTCCTGCTGCGTCGCCTGTCCGACGACGTACTGCGCGTCGGCCGCCCCTCGAAGATCCGCCAGCAGGTCGACGTGGTGTCCGTTCGTCTCGAGCTGGCGCTCGGCCAGCCAGAGGTCGGCCCACAGTGTCGACGCCATGGCGGCGAGCTCGACGCGCAGCTCCTCGAGATCGAGCTCGCGAATCTCGGCCTCGGCGCGAGCGAGATTCGCGCGCACCGACCGGCGCCCCTTCCACGGCAGCATCTGCTCGACCTCGACCATCGTGCCGAAGCCTTCGTCACTTCCAACACTGAGCGGCGCGACCCGCGCCATTACGCGCGGATCATCGAGGGCCGACTCGATCGTCGCGCGCTCCGAGGCCGCGTCCGCGGCGCTGCGCGCCGTCTCCAGCGAAGGATTGCGCTCGAGGACGAGCGCGACGAGCGCGGGGCGTGTGAGCTCGCCGATACCGAGATCGGCGGAGTCAGGCTCCTGCGACTCGCCCGGAATGGCCACGAGCACCACCAACAGCAGCAGGCTCACGGCGAATTGGCGTGAATATCCGATTCCAAACTTCATGATCTGACCCTCGACAGTTACGCGATTCGAACGCGTGGAGGCGCACTGCGGCCTTCACGCGAAGACACTTCGAGCGCTGTCGGGGATCAGATGAGGTAGAGGGAGAGAAGCGAGAGCTTGCGATCGACCGAAACCGCGGGAAGCGCGGACTGGTCTTCGCACGCCAGGTGTGCCGCATCAGTTGCGGCGATCGCTGGAACGACGGCGGGGAGTGCCGGCGCGGGCGCCGCGGTCTTGGGCGCAGCGGGGGTCGACTCGGCTTCGCTGGGGAGAATCGGCTCGGGGGCCGACTCCGACATCGAGCACTTCGTCGTCGTGCAGCAGCTCATGGGAGCGGGCGGCGGCGCGTTCTTCGCCGCACAGCAGCTTCCCGAGGCGAGACTCGCCCACGCGACCATCGGAACGAAGGTCACGAGCGCTGCGATGACGGCCAATGCTGCGAGTCGGCGCATTACGAAATCCCGAACCAAGTTAGCACGAGCCGCTATTCCGCGCACCCGGGGCCTGCCCAGTATTGGCAGATTCGAAACATCCATGTGGAGTGCGAAAGCGTAGCTTTCGCGGTCCGGCGCCAGCCGGACCCCTCCAGGCCGGGGTTCCGCTTCGGCCGCGACAGCTCGGCTTTCCCACTCCACATCCGTCGTTCGCCTGCTACGCTTCGCACACACACGAATCCAGTCCATGTCAGGAGACGACCCCGATGCTCAAAGGCTGCCTCAAGAGCCTCGCGATGCTCTTCGGCTTCATTGCCATCTACTACTACCTCCTGCAAGGCCGCGTCACACCGCCGGGCGACCGATGGGGCGCCGTCGCACTCGGTTTCGGAATGTGGATCGTCTCCGGTCTCATCTGGAATGCCGCGATCTCGCTGTCGAACAGGGGCAAGCTCAAGCGAGCGGGCGGCGGCGTGCAGCAGTTCGAGGATGGGCAGGTCGTCGCCGTCGCCGGAACGATTCGTCCCCTCGGTGAGCCGCTCCTCGCCCCCATCTCGAAGCGTCCCTGCGTCGCGTACGAATACAAGATGCGGCCGCTCTACTCCAGGAGCAGCGGGCAGACACCCCCGATGGTCACCGGCGAAGCCCTGGCCCCGGCGGTGATCGAAGGCCCGACCGGGAGCGCACGTCTCCTCGCGTGGCCGTTTCTCGAGAGCTTCGTCGAGACGCAGCTCGACGGCGACGATCATCGCGAGAACGCGCGCGCCTACGTCAGCGCGACCGAGTTCGAGAAGGTCACGGTCTCCAGCGCGATCTCGAAACTCAAGGAACTGCTGGCAGACGACGACGGCAGCATCAAGCTCGACATGAACAATGGCGGCGAGATCGACGCCGACGCGCTCCGCTTCAGCGAGAAGATCGTGCCGGCCGGCGCGAAAGTCTGTGCCATCGGCAGGTGGTCGACCATGAAGGGCGGCATCGTGCCGGATCCCGATGCCGCGCGGGGTGTCGAGCTGATCCCGGGGGCGCTCGACGCCGTCCTCTCCAAGCTGGCGAAGAAGGCCGTCGGCTTCGTGATCGGCGCTCTCATCATGGCCGCCGTGATCCACGGGATCGGCTGGCTCGTGCTCACCCAGTACGAGAAGGACGCGCGACCTCAGCGCGTCTACAACTTCGTCCAGATGGTGAACGGCGACGATCCCAGGGAGGTCGAGAAGGCGCTGCGCAGCATGAAAGGGCTCCTCGACGAGCCCGAGATCAATGGGCTGACCGGACTGCACACCGCCCGCAGCGCCGCCGTGACGAAACTGCTGCTCGACGCGGGCGCCAATCCGAACGTCCGCGACCCGTCGGGCCTGCAGCCTCTGGCGATCGCCACGAGACGAGGCGACGTAGAGTCGATGAAGCTCCTTCTCGATCGAGGCGCCGACATCAACGCGCAGGAGAACGACGGCACGACCGCGCTCATGCGCAGCGTCGAGCAGGTGAGCCCGGAGGCGCTGCGCTTCCTCCTCGTACGCCGGCCCGATCTCGAGCTGCGCGACCACTCTGGACGATCGGCGCTCGATCGAGCGGCGAGTTTTCCCGGCGCACGCGAGATCCTGCTCGCCGCAGGCGCGGTCGACGAAAGCCTCGACACCGCCACCGCTCCGCGACTCGCCGCGGACTGTGGCGAGCCGATGCGCGTGGTCGCCGACTACCTTGCGGCGATCGCGAGTGGAGATGTGGAGACGGCGAACGAAGTGAGAAGCTCGCGCATCAAGGCGCGCCTTACGCCCGAGTCACTCGGTGAGCTCGCAGCCAACCGCCCGGCGGAAGCGCGCTGCACCGCCGGATGGGCGACGCCGACGCTCGCGACCGTCGCGCTCGATGGGCAGAGCGACACACTCGACTTCGAGGGATGGGTCTACCTGCGCCTCGAGCCGGGCGGCTGGAAGATCCGCGACGAGATATGGAGCTCGGAGGGCCGTCAGTAGTGTTGCGCGCCGGGCGATGATGCGTCGTCGTCCCTCGGGCGGCTCCACGCGCGCGTCGGCGCAGACGATTCCGGGGGTCTCGGGAAGTCGGATTCCTCGCTCGAGCATGGAGCATCGCATCCTTCCGGGATATCATCGCGAGCGATGCTCGACCTCGCCACGATTACCGCGGATGCCTTTCGGCCTCACCTGAACACGCAGTTCACTGTCGTCGTCTCCGGGAGCGAGGCCGTCGAACTGGTCCTGCTCGAGACGATCGAAGTGGGCGCCGAGCGTCGCGGGCATCGACGAGGCTTCTCGCTCACGTTCGGCGGCGGCGCTGCAAGCCGGATCCTGCCGCAACGCACCTATGAATTCCGTCACCCGGCGTTCGGCAGTTTCGAGTTGTTCATCGTGCCGCGGACGCCGCAGGCCAACGAGCCGCGCTACGAAGCGGTCTTCAACTGACGCCGGCGCGCCATTCCATCCGCTGGTAGACCTCGCCGTCCTCGAACATCCGGAACCCCAGCCTCTCGTAGAGCTGCTTCGCCGGGTTGAACTTCTCGACCGAAATCGTGACCGGGAGCCCCTTTGCCGCGCCTTCCGCGCAGAGGTCGCGCAGGATCTTTCCACCGATGCCGCGCCCGCGCGCCCAGGGCAGGAGCGCGATGTCGATCACGTGAATCGCCCCGCCCGTGCGATTCACGTAGAGCCGCCCCGCCGGCGTGCCCTCGACTTCGATCACGTCGAACGTCGCGTCAGGGAACATCTGGCGGTAATGCTCCCCCTGCGACTGGAACTGAAACGCGAGGAACTGCAGCTTCTGCTCCGTGGTCCACGGAACCGGCGCGAGCTCTTCCGTCCGCGTGCTCGCGTAGACCTCGAAGAGAATTCTCGTGTCGTCCGAGGTGGCGGGGCGGATGTCGATCGACTCGGTCATTTCAGTCGTTCGCGACAGCGCCTGCCTTGAGACAGTTCGCGGTGAATCTGCCGCCGCACACGATGACGCTCTAGTCCGCCTGCGCCCCGCCGTCCCTGCCCGCGACCTGGATCGACGGATCGTTGGTCGTGTTGTCGGTCGTCGTGCCGTAGAGCACGGCGCTTCCTTCGAGGATCTCCACGCCGACCGAGTCATTGGCCCCGAGCGCGCCGACCACGAACTCGTTCCCCGCCTGCTGCTGGAAGAAGTTCGCAGGAAAACTGCGCTGCACATCGGAGCGTGTGATGCCGTCCGCGCTCCGGACCGTGATCCTGACGACCGCACCTTCGGAGAGCGAGCGAATGCCGAGATTGAACCGGAACTGAGCCAGGTCGCCGGGGACGATGAGGCTGGTGCTTTCGCCCTCCTGCAGAGCGTCACGCGTGTCGACGAGCGGAACGCCCGCCCCGCTGGTGCCGGTCTGCTGACTGTCGTAGACGCGAGCGACGATCGCGGGCACGGCCCCTTCGATGGTGAAGACGTCGATCGAGCCGATGCCCTGCGCGCCGAGGGTCTCGACGATGTCGTCGAAGCTGACGGTCGCGCGAGGCTCGAGGTCGTAGCTCAGCTTCGGATCGGTCGGCGAGGCCGGGGCGTTCGCGGGATGGAAGACGATCTCTCCCCGCGCAGCCCGATCGGTGCGGTTGTGGATCTGCGCCGCAGTCTTGAACACCGATCCGAAACCGCCGCGCAGCGAACCGGCAACCGGGATGACCGCATCGGCGTCCGCGCCGAAGGCGTTCAGCGACACGGAGAGCGCCACCGCGGCGAGACCTGCGAGTCTGAGTGTCGAGTTCGTCAGCTTCATCGTTCGTCTCCTGGTTCCCGACTTCTCCCCGGCTTCGGGAGCTCCTGCGTGATTCGCCACGCTCATGTCGCGTGCTCCGAGGGATCGGCTTCGTATCGTCAACGCTCCGCTCCGTGATCGAGCGTGACCACCACGTACGGGAACTCGGCAGCTGCGCCGCGGGAGCCTCCCATGCGCACGAGCTCGTGGGAACCGGTCGCGTTGCTCCGCATCCTGAACTCGTAGTCGCTCCACGCGACGGCCGAATCGGAGATCGCGAGGAAGTAGACGCCGCGGAGCAGTTTCGGGCCGTCACCCGAGAGCGAGATCGAGGCCACTGCCTCTTTGCGCGCGAATTCGCCGCCGCCGGGCCTGACGCCGCGAAGACGTCCCGTTCTCTCGCTCTCGGTCTCCATCGAAAACACGAGTCCGGTCTCCGGCTTGATCGGCATGTGGAAACGGACGCCCGGGCTCACCTTCTCCACGCCGTCGTTGCGGTAGCTCCACGCTCCGAACGGCACGAGATCCGTCCCGCCGTCGAGGTCCGCATTGAAATGTGCGCGCACGTCGAGCGACCGGAGGCCGGTCGGGCGCAGCGACGGCGGCATCCCGACGACGTTCACCTGCACGCCCCCGCGCAGAAACTCGAAATCGCCCTGGACGAGCGAGGCCGCGTCGACGACCTGGTTGCTTCCGTTGTCGGGCTCGCGCCAGTCGGCGATTCGGGGCAGCCGTGCGCTCCCGAGCCAGTAGCCGATCGAGAGGCGCGCGGGAACCGCGCCGTCACCCGTCTGCGCGGCGAAGAGCGAACCGGGCGCGGCCGCGACCGCCGCGACGCCGGCCGAGCCGGCGACGATGAACTCGCGTCGCGTGAACCTGGATATTCTTTTCGACATGGTCACCTCTTCGTCCACCGCAGCCTTAGCCACGCGGCGGGAACACGCCCTGGAGCGCGATGCAGAAATAGAAAGTCAGGTATGGCTGGAGGTTGTTGTGAGGCTGGTCGCCGCCCGCGGGGGCGAGAGACTCGGGCGCCATCAGCACGTTCAAGGGCCCGGACACGTAACCGAAGCCGTTCGAGGACCTGGCGATTGCGCGCGCCGGCGATGGCCCCTGGAGGTCGGCCGGGTCTGCCCCGACCGCTCTCGCGCCGTGCGAGTGGGCAGGTATCTCGCTTTCGAGCAAGGTCACCGTCTCACTTCCACCCGTCTCTCCAAGATCGTGGAGGGACAGACCGGGCCCCTGGCCGGGATGCATCGCTGCCCGTCCCTGGAGGTCCGGGAGCGCGAAGTTCGACTTGCCGTTCCCACCGTAGGTGGTACCGAGCAGGGAGAACAACGCGGTGTTCTGGGAGAGCGGCAGCAGCTGCCCGTCACACCACGCCCATCCTCTGGGTGCGAAGTTGAATGGAAAGATTCGAATCTCTGCAACAAATGGATCGGCCATGTCTCAAGTCCTCTTCATCCGGAACTCGTCGCCAGCGCGTGGACAGACTCCTAGGTCGGACTCGGAAAGATACCGAACAGCGAAATGATGTAGTCGACGCAGAGGTACGGCTGGAAGTTCGTGTGCGGCTGGCTTCCGCCGACCGAACCGACCGTCGCCGCATTCAGGTTCGTGTCGGGCGACTGTCCCTCGATGTACATCAGAATCGACGGGGAACTGCTCAACACGTTGCCCTGCGCATTCGACGAGATGCCCGGATTCGTCGACGCGAGCAGCGGCTGGCTGTGCGCGGGGATCTGCTGAACGGTCAGCGTGATCTCCTCCGCACCGCCCGTCTCCGCCAGGATGAAGCCGTTCCCCTGGTGGATCGGGATTCGTCCCCGCAGATCGGGCAGAGCGAACGTGGACTGCCCGTCCCCTCCGTACGTGGTCCCGATCAGTTGAAACAGCGTTTCGTTCTCGCTGATCGGGAGAAGTTGCCCTTCGCAGAACATCCAGCCCGCCGGGGCGAAGTTCCCCGCGAACATCCGAATCTCGCCAACATAAGGTTGTGCCATCGGTTACCTCCTAGGTCGGAGACGGAAAAATGCCCTGAAGGGCGATACAGAAGCTCAATGTCAGGAACGGCTGCATGTTCAGGTGTGCCTGACTCCCGCCGGTGTTCGTGATCGTCCCCGAATTCACCGCCGTCAGATTGGATGGTGCCGCGTACATATTGTTGGACGTGCCGAAGACGCTGTTTCCCGGCGTCGGCGCGTCCGCGTTGGCCTGCGAGGCGTTGAAAACGTGCGTGTGCGTCGGCAGCTCGGCGATGGAAAGCGTGTGAGCCGGCTCGCCTCCCCGTTCGCCCAGCGTGTGCCCGCTCCCGACGTGAATCGGCGTACGACCTCGCAGGTCGGGAAGCGCGAAGTTCACGCGGCCATCGCCGCCGAACGTCGTCCCCAACAACGAAAACAGCCCCTGGTTCTGGTTGATCGGCAACAGCTGGCCGTTGCAGAGCGCCCACCCCTTGGGTGCGAACACGAAACTCATGACTCTGATCTCGGACAAGAACGGTTCTGCCACGATGTTCTCCTGTCTTCCTGCGCCTACAACCGAGTTACGGCAGCGGACATGCCGCGCCGCCGACGAATCCGCCGCCACCGCCACCGACGTTGTGCGCCGAGCTCACGTCGGAGCCCGCGTTGTTCCCTGCCACGAACGTGTTGACCGCCGTGGTGTCGTTGTTCGCGCCAGCATAGCCAGGCAACCGGATCGTCGTGTTGAATCTCTGGCGCAGCCGGATGTCGGTGTCGACGCCGGGCCCCGAGCCCGCCACGCTGTTGCCCGATACCACTGCACAGAGCGTTCCGCTGTCGCCGGCCGTCGCTCCAGCATCGACACGAATGCCGTTTAGCGCGAACGTTCCTGGGTTCGACACCGTGTTCCCGGTGACCGTGGCGTTCATGCTCGTGCTGCCTTCCTTGATGTTCAGCAGGATTCCATACGGGTTCGCGTATTGGAAGACCTGATTGTTGGTGACAGACACCGTCGTCAGGCCCGCTCCGTTGCTGATCACGCTGATGCCGCTGCCACTCTCCGAGCCGGAGTCCACGGTGCCAGCCGTGCCGACGATGTTGTTGGAGATCGTCCCGATCATCGATGCCGCCGCGGTAGAGGCCGTGCCGAGATTCAGATTGATCGCCTCGTCGAACGCCTGCTGGATGTTGTTCCCATTGAGCGTGAACGTCATGTCAGCCGAGCCGCTGGGGCTCAGCGTGATGCCGCCCCCAATGACGTTGGGATCGTTGGCCGCGGTCGTCGTCAGCGTATTGTTGCTGAAGGTGACGTTCATCGATCCCGTGGCACCGGCGGAGGTCGCGGCCTGGAAGTGATCGCCCTTGTTGTCGGTGAACGTGCTCCCGGTGATGCTGATAGTCATCGAGCCCGTGCCGTTGTTCTCGATCCGGAACCCGTCGTCGCCAGTGGTCATGTTCGTGGTCGTGAACGAACTGCTGGTGACATTGAAGGCCGCCAGCGTGCCGCTCGTGTTCGCGATGACGACGTTGTTCTCGGCCGAGCCGCTGACCGTGCAGCTGCTCATGCTGCCACTTCCGGTGAGTTGGGTGAGGTCGAGCCCCCACTCGCCCACCGCGTTGCCGTTGCTCGTCACGGAGACGCCGTTGAGGTTCAGCCCGTTGACGGTCGAACCCCTGATGCCGTCGTCGCCACCGTTCTGGATGTTCATGTGCGACAGGCTCACGGACGAACCGACGCTCGTGAGCAGAACGCCTGCGCCGGTCGACCCCTGAATCGTGCCGCCGGTTCCCGAAGAACCCGTTCCCTTCACCTGAAGCCCCGCCGTGCTTCCGGTGGTGTTGAGTACGATACCGTTTGCGGCGCCGGTCGACGAGATCCTCTGGAACTCGAGCGACCCGACTCCAATCGTCGTGTTCGTGACGTTGAGCGCCGTGCCGCTCGTCGTGGTGATCTTGTTGAGCAGGCCGCCCGTCGCCGCCGCGTTGCACGGATTCTCGTCGCACACGCTGACCGTGCCGCCGCCGGTCGCCGCGAAGGCCGCGTTCGTGCCGGTATTCAGCACGACTCCGCCGCCGAAGATGATCGTTGCGCCGGTGTTGCCCGTAAGACTGATGCCACTTCCATCCCCGTCGTCGCCGTCGGTAATCGCGCCGGTGAACGTGATCGTGTCACCCGTCGCGCCCCCGATCGATACGAGCTGGCCGACGTCGTCGGTGATCGTGCCGTTGTACGTCACCGTCGCATTGCCGCCGGAGATCGCGAAGTCGGTGCCGGCAGCGTCC
>JAMPYE010000478.1 GCA_023700825.1 Thermoanaerobaculia bacterium
AGCGAAGAGAGGACGCGAGCCGACTCCTTGTACTTTCCCAAGCGCTGGAGGGTGAACGCGCGCACGAGACCCCACTCGCTGCGGAGCGACGAGTGGCCCTCGGGCGGCCCGGCGGCATCCAGCTCCGCGAGAACGGCGACGGGGTCTCCCGAACGGGCAACGGTCCAGGCGCGAGCGAGCTGTCCGCGGGGATCGAGCGCATCGAGCGGCGCCGCGGCGCCCGTGAGCGAGACGGCAATCGCGAGCGACTCCGCGGCACGCGGGTCGGTCGCATGCTCCGACGCGAAGCGTCTGGACAGCGACAGAACCGCACCCGGATCGCCGAGCGCCAGGCGCGCGGTCATCTCACGTCCGAAAGCGCGCTGTGCCGCTTCGCTCGTCCTCGCCGTCGCACGTAGCTCGGCGAGCACGGAAGCCGCTTCGGACCAGTGCCCATCCTGCTCGTAGAGCGCGGCAAGGCGTCCAAGCGCGTCGTCGCGGGATGCGATGCGCGCCCCGCGCCATCGAAGCCTCGCGAGCGTGCGCCGTGCCTCGCTCGTCTCCCCGTCCATCTCCGCCGCCAGTGCGAGCCAGTAGAGCCGCGCCTGCTCGATCGGCCGGGCGAGGTAGGTGAACGACGAGAGGTGACGCCGCGCCGCGGCACCATCACCGGAGCCGAGCGCGGCCAGCCCTTCGCGCATCGACACCGCATGGCGGTCGTGCGCGGGGCTCGGACGAAGGAGGCGAGACGGAGCCGGAGGCGCTGCCGCTGGCGGGATCGCCAGCGCACCGGAACACAACGCCGTCGTCGCGATCAGCGCCACGACGGCGCGGAGGAGACGAAGGTCGGGCTCAGAGCCCGAGTGCGCCGGAATCTCCATCGGCGAGGATGCGGACCAGTTCCTCGTAAAAGTAGTTCGACGCCTTGCGCACATCGTCGGGAATCCGCTCGTCGTACATCTGGCGGGAGCGATCGATGTCTTCCTTCAGCCGCTCGTAGAGATCCTTGTTCTTGCGTCCCTGCTCGACCTTCGCCTCGTTGTAGAGCTTGATCTCGGAGACGAGCAGGCGGGCGAAGCGGCGCGCTTCGTCGTGCTTTCGCGCGGCCTCGTTCTGCTGGCCGACGATCGCCGCCGCGCCGCCGCGAAGTCCGGGAGGGGGCACGAACTGCGTGCTCGGCTTGGATTCCTCCTCGCCCGAAGGAGCCGCGGGCCTGGGGGGAGGCGCGGGAGCGACCGGCTCGCGCATCGCAGGTATCGCGGTGGTCTGAAGGTTCGGAGGCGCCGGAGGAGGAGCCGGCCTCGGGGAGGGCGGGACGACCGGAACCTGGTTGAGCGCAAAGCTCGGCGCAGGCCTGGGCGGTGGAGCAGCCGGAGCAGGTGGAGGCGCCGGGGCGGCAACCGGAGCTGCCGGGCGCGGCGCGGGCGCCGCTGCCACGGGGGTCGGTGCCGCCGCGGGAGCTGCGACCGCAACGCCGCCGCTGAGGCTCGGCGACGGGACCTTCTTCCGAACCGCGAGCGTGTCGATCAGCAGCCCGGTGCTGAACACGAGCATCTCCACCGCGGCCTGATCGAAACTGGCTTCTTCGCCGGCAACCGCGTCGACGTACATCGCCGCCGAGATCTTGTCCTTGATCACCATCGGCACGACGACCGCGCTGGTGGGCGCGGAGGCGCCGAGCTTCGCCGCGAAATCGGCGCCGTCCCAGGTGACGACGTGCTCGTCGCGAAGCACCAGATCGAGCTCCGGCACGGTGCCGGAAGGCGCGCTGAAGCGCTTGACTGCCTCGTCGTTGCCGCCGGTCCTCGTGAAACCCGAGCCTTTCCATCCAGAGAAGGAGTCACCCTTGAGAATCAGCAGTGCCGCGCGCGATCCGAAGGCGGTGCACTGTTCGAGAAGCGCGTTGAGAACCTCGACCTGTGACCTCCCCTGTTCGATCGCCCGAACGCCGTCGCGCACCTTCGACGCGTCGGCGCGCGCGACGACGGGGGGCGCCGCAGAAACGGGAGGCTCGATGTCGGCGAGGACGGCCGCGAGCATGGGCCTGGACGACATCGAGTTCGCGTCAGCCTGGACGCTCTGCATCGCGGCGTCGAGCTGCTGGTCGATTACCTCGCGAATATCGGTGATGGTCGACCGTACGTCGCCGACGATCTTCTCGATTTGCTCGCGAAATTTCTCATCGAGCTGTTTGGCTACCTCGTCGCCCCACACGGCCATTGCAAACCCCCAGGCGACACGCGTTGGACGCGGTCGCGAAGACACACCGACTTCGGTCGATTATCGGCCTCGCCAGATTGGCATGTCAAGAAAGCCCGATTGCATCGAAGTCCATGCACCCACATAATTTGCCGCTCGAAATGCGTCTCACGATCACGATCCTCGCCATCCTCTCGATTCTCCTCGCCTCTTGCCTCGAGCGCACGCCCGCCCAGATGGTTCTTTGGCGCGAGACGCTCGAGCTCCGGGAGCAGTCGACCGCGAATCCGGCCTCGCTCGAGGCAAAACAGCGCTACGTCGACGCGCTGGCAACCTACCTTCACGCATATCCCGACGACGCCGAGGCCCTCGCACTCTACGAAACGGAAGAGCTCGCCTACGCCCGGGAACTCGTGCGCCGAGGCCGGCACAACGCGGCGATTCCCTACTACGTGAGCATCCTCTCGCGTAACCCGGGCCACGCTGAGGCGCGCGCCGAGCTCGAGACCGCCCGCGCGCAGGCGAGCGTGCCGCGGGAGAAATTCGACGAGCTTCGCCGCGGGATGACGCAGGAAGAGGTCCGGGAGCTCCTCGGTGCCACGAGGCCGGGATGGACCCATACGCTGGAGAAAGGGTCCAGCACGTACGAAACCTGGTACTACCGGAAGCCCGACGGCTCCAAGGCCAGCGTCGGCTTCGTCGACGGCAAGGCCTTCGTCGCCGAGTACGACGGAGTGATCCGCCTCGAGCCCTGATCCGACCCCGGCAGGAATCGACCGCGCGGGAGCGCTGTTTGCAGACACCACCCGGAGTGCCTTTTCAACGGGTGAAAGAACCTCATGCCACTGTACGAGTACCAGTGCCAGGAATGCGGTGAGAAAACGGAAGTCGTCCGGCGGTTCGACGACGCTCCGCTGACGATCTGCTCGAGCTGCGGAGGCGCGCTCAAGAAGCTCATCTCCGCCCCGGCGATTCAGTTCAAGGGGTCGGGATTCTACCTGACCGACTACGGACGCTCCGGAAGCTCCACGGTCTCGAAGGGGACGGCGAGCGAGTCGGGCACGTCGAGCGAATCCAGCAAGTCGAGCGAGTCGAAGACGTCGTCGTCTTCGGACTCTTCCAGCACTCCGTCGACCACCAAAGCCGACTGACGGGCGCCGGTTTTTTCGGTTTTCCAAAATCGAAGACCTGACCCCGGCATCCGTGTACCTGCTCCATCGCAGCTTCCCGCCCTTCTCCCCGCGAACGTCGGAATGCACGATGCGACCGATGCGTTCTCGCCCGCCAGATGGAACAACAGCAGGGAGAGGTCGACTCGCGCTTCACCAGCCGCCGGCGCTATCGCCGCGCGCGGATGATCGTCGAGCTCACCACGCACCTCATCCGCCACGACGGCTCGCTGACGCATCGCGAGGCGCACTGCCTCATCGAGTGCGCCCACAAGGCGATGAACTCGATCTCGCCCGAGATGAGCCACGACTTCGCGTCGCGCGTCGCTCCGTCCCTCAAGCGGATCATCTTCGAGCGCTGGCCGGCCGAGGAAGCCGAGTTCGTGTCGGCGCGCGAGATCGTGAACTGAGGGTTGTTCGTTGTTAGTTGTTAGTTGTTAGACGGATCGCGCAGTTCCTTCCTGAATCGCAATCGAGTCAATTTGGACGCATCGCCCTGCAGCGGCGAGAGATCGGTAGCCCCAAGCCTCCGC
>JAMPYE010000479.1 GCA_023700825.1 Thermoanaerobaculia bacterium
CCCGCGAGAACTCGCGAAATCGCAGCAGTTGCTCGGCGAAGAGAAGCGCTGCGATGACCAGCGACAGCAGCGTGCCGACGCCCGCGGTCCCTTCGCCGATCTTGATCAGTGACGACAGCACGCCCGAGCCCGCGACGGCCGCGATCGTCAGCGCGCTGCGCCGGCCCCACGCGATCGGGTCGAACCCGAACGTTGTCGCGAGGCGCATCTGGTCGCTCGCCGGAAGGAGTGCGAGGAACGGCTCGCGGACCGCATAGGCGTCGTGCTCCCGTTCGAAGTCGCTCGGGGCGCGAGCCGAGGTCGTGCTTCGGCCCCTCTCGTCGACACGCGTTGCCTCGCGGTCGAAGCGCCGCGCGCCGGGAAAGACCATCATCGCCACGTACCACGCTAGCAGGCCGGGAACCGAGCCGAGCGGCAGGTTGCGCATGAGGCAATACCAGCTCCGGGCCAGGACGTCGACGAGCGCAAGGAAGCCGAGAACGAGCACCCACGCGGGCCACTTCGGGCCGGGCAGGTCCTCGATCGGCAGCCCCATCACCGCGATTCCCGCGAAGACGATCTCGGGGACGAGCGACAGCAGCGTCATCCGCGGCGCGACGAAGCCGTACTCACTCTCGATCTGCCTCTGCACGTGTGCGGGCAGCTGGCCCGCAAACAGTCCCATCGCGAAAATCCCCGCGGACATCCGGTTTCGCGCCTCGCCTTTGCGACGGGTCGCCTCGAGCGCGATCTCGCTCGCGGCGCTGTAGTCGACGGCGAGTCGAATCGCGTGGTTGTCTCTCCACGGCACGAGAACATACCGGGAGTTCGCCCCGGATCGCTCCTCGCTCGAGACGACCTCCCAGAGGGCTCCGTCCCAGGCGACCGCGGTCCCGGGAAACTCGGCGGTGGTTCTCGTCGCCTGCTTTCCCGCCCTCCAGCCTTTCGGCGCTGGGGAGACGATGCGAACCCGGCCTCGGTCGAGCGACTCGACGCGGTCACGGCCGTACGCGCGTGGCATGAGCTGACTATAGGTTCGCGCGAGGCGCGCATCAAGTGGCGGGCGCGTCCTGTTGCATCGCGCGAAGAACTTCGTTCGCTGCGCGCGTGCCGTGGTCGAATGCCTCCTCGAGGAGAGCGAGGCCGGAGAGGTCGGAGTTCGCGAAGTGAATCCTGCCCACCGGCTCCGACGCGCGGCGGAGGGAATCGCCGAACATGAACCCGGGGGAGGGCGACACCATCGCGTGTCCCCATCGCATCATGTCGACCCGCAGGGTCAGGTCATCGATCTGGGGATGAGCCAGGCGCATGTCGGCGAGGATCACGTCCGCCCACTCCCGCCACCCGAGGTCGAGCAGCCGTCTGCGCTCGCCGCCCGGCGCGTCGTGGCAGAGCGCGTAGTACCAGGTGAGTACCGTCGGCCCGTGAAACACGCCGCGCTGGTGGGTCGCGCAGACGTAGCCGAGGGAGCGGCTCTCGTAGAACACGTTGTCCCACGCGAGCGGGAAGTCGCGCTCGGGGAACCGGTCCCGCAGCGTGAGGTTCGCGACGAGCCACGGGCTGTACTCGAAGCCCTCCGGCGCGGCCACGGCGCCGCCCGCCGACTCGATCAGGTAGGGCCGGAGGAACTGCTGCGCCGCGAAGATCACGCGCGACGCGCGAAAGCCCGCAATCTTCCCGTCGCGCCCCGCGGCGATCACCTCGACGCCGTTACCGGAGTCGCGGATACGCAGCGCGGCAGTCGATGTCCTGACCCTCCCTTCGCACTTGTTCGCAAAGTGCTTCACGAACCGCCCGTTCCCTTCCGGCCAGGTGATCAGCGGCTCGTCTTCGTCTGCGAGCTTGGCGAGCCGCGAGGCGAAGTAGAAGATCCCGGCCCAGGCGCTCGTCTTCTCCAGCATCGTGCCGTAGTCGTCGCGGCAGGCGTACTCGACGAACCAGCGGAGGCGGGGCGAGTCGAGCCCGCGGGCGTCGAGGTACTCGGCCATTGAGATCGTGTCGAGGGCGCGCACCTTTTCGTGGTCGGACGAGTGTGAGCGCGGAATCGCGAAAGCGCGCCGCCCGAGGTCGTCGCGGAAGGCGACCCACGCGCCGATATGCTCCTTGAACGACGCCAGCTGTCGCAGGTCCTCCGCGGAGGCTCCCGCGTGCAGATAAAGCCCTTCGGCCCATCGCCCGCGATAGAAGACGCGCTCCTGCGGATCGCGGCAGAGATGCTCTTCCTTCACGATCGGGCTGCCGTCGCCACGCCGCCCTTCGAGAAGCCCCATCTCGTCGAGCAGCGCGATCAGCGACTCGTTGTTCGCCAGCGGAACCGGGAGGTAATGCGCGCCCCACGGGAACGGAGAAACGCCCGAGTGCCCGCTGGCAGAGGTGCCGCCCGCGTCCTTCTCGAGCTCCAGCACCACGTAGTCGCGATAGCCGGAGCGTTCGAACTGCCACGCGGCAGAGAGCCCCGCGATGCCGGCACCGACGATGACGACGCCGGTGCGCGTCCAGGCGTCGGGAGGGACCGTGACCTCCCGCTTCGCGCGCAACGCATGTCCGAAGTCGACCGAGCCGCCGACGATCTCCCCCTCGATGCGGCGCGGAGGGGGAGCCTTTCTGCACGCGGCCGCCGCGAGCGGCGCACCGAGGAGCGAAACGAGGATGTCACGTCGGGTCGGATGCAGTGGATCGCGCACGATCGCTCCTGTCAGCGGCTCTCGGCCGCCCGTCGCGGCGTTGCAGAGGGCGCCGGTGCGTAGCCTTCAATCGAGCCCCCGGTGCCGAGCTCGATCGGTCCCGCGTCGACACCGGCGCGCACGAGAGCCGAGACGATCGGCGCCGACTGATCGAAACCCATCTGTCGCGCCGCGGTGAATTCGAGAATCGGGCGGTCGTCAGTGTGGAGCACGGCTCCCCGGGACCAGGAGCGCACGGCTCGCTCGTCGGCGACGATGCCGTCGGCGATGTCGCTGCCACTTCGAATTTCCGCGCCGGCCAGCATCGATCCGGCCGCGGCGTTCGTCGCGAGCCGGTCGCGCCACGCGCGAGGATCGAGCTCGAGCGGCGACTTCGACGCGACGATCAGTAAGTCGGTCTCGTCGACGAACACGATCAGGTGCGGAAACGCGTCGCCCATGGAGGCGAAGAGCGTCCGCACGTCGTCGGGGCCCACCTGATAGAGGTGAAGCCACTGGCAGAAGACGCCCCGGTCGTCGAGCTTTGACGCGGCGAGCTCGAAGAACTCGCGGGTGAAGAGCAGCGAGACGCCGGACATCCATAGATTCGAAGGCTCCGACGTGATGAGTCGAAGGCCGCCGGGCGAGCGATCGAGGATGCGGCGAGCGTCGTCGATGCGAAGCTCCACGCGAGGGTCGTCGAGCACTCCGCCGTTCTCGCGATCGAAGAAGCGCGCGGCGCGCGCGACCATCGGCTCGATCTCTGCGGCCGTCACCTTCTCGTACGGCCACGACGCGACCGCTCCCGCGGTCACGCCGCTTCCGAGCCCGATCACCATCGCGCCGCCGGACGGTGGCGACGGTGCGAGCAGCGCAGGCAGGTGACCGAGAAGGAGTTGAGTCCGCATGTCGCCGGCCGCGTTGGACGCATCGGCCTTCCCGTTGAGCAGCAGCGATCGCACGGGGCCGTTCTCCACGACGGCGACCTGAGCGAGACGCCCGTCGCGCCAGAACAGTAGCGATTGCTCACCCTCGTCCGTTGCCTCGGGGAATCTCATCGGCGGCGCTCCCGCGGAGAGCTGAGGGTCTTCGACGAGTGCGACCACGCGATGCATCGGCCCGACAGCCGTTCCGCGGTTCTTCGTGTAAAGGTGGGCGTAGGCGTAGTAGCCGCCCGTCAGCACGCGCCAGTCCCACGGCAGCAGGTTGCCGAGCCACGCGGCCCACAGC
>JAMPYE010000480.1 GCA_023700825.1 Thermoanaerobaculia bacterium
CGGCGACGCGCAGGCAGGAGTGCCTGCGCCACACTGGTCACGCAAGTCTTCGATGCCTTGCAGGGAGACAACTCATGAACTCTTCGACTCTCCGTCTCTGGAACATCACGAAGGTCGGCCTCAAGGCGATCTCGCGCAACAAGATGCGCTCGAGTCTGACGATGCTCGGCATCGTGATCGGCGTCGCCTGCGTCATCGCGATGGTCGCGGTCGGCACCGGCGCGTCGAAGGCGATCCAGGCGAACATCAACGCGTTAGGCTCCAACTTCATCATGATCTTCCCCGGCGCCTCGACGACCGGCGGCGCGCGGATCTTCACCGGCCAGTCGACACTGACCGCCGAGGACGCGGCGGCGCTCAAGACCGAGTGCCCCGCGGTCCGCTACGTTTCGGCCGGAGTCCGTACCGGAGGCCAGATCGTCGCCGCGGAGCTCAACTGGGGTACGCAGATCATGGGTTCCGACGTCGAGTGGCCGCTGATCCGCGAGTGGGGCCTCTCGCAGGGCGAGTTCTTCACCGAGGCCGAGGTCAAGGCGGGAGCGAAGGTCGTGGTGCTCGGACAGACCGTCGTGGACAACCTCTTCCCGAACGGCGAGGCCGTCGGGCAGATCGTCCGGATCAAGAACGTGCCGTTCCGCGTCATCGGCATCCTCGAGAAGAAGGGCGGGAACCAGATGGGGCAGGACCAGGACGACACCGCCGTCGTCCCCTACACCACCGCGATGAAGCGGCTGATGGGAACGCCGCGTGTCGGGATCATCTACGTCTCGGCGGTGGCGCCGGACCGGGTCGCCGAGGCGATGGAGCAGATCGACTCGGTGCTGCGCCAGCGCCAGCGCATCCCGCCGGGAGGCGACGCGAACTTCATGATGCGCTCGCAGGAAGAGATTGCGTCGAGCGCCTCGCAGATGTCGAAGACGCTTTCGACACTGTTAGGCTCGGTTGCGGCAATCTCGCTTCTCGTCGGCGGCATCGGGATCATGAACATCATGCTCGTGTCGGTGACCGAGAGGACGCGGGAGATCGGCGTCCGGATGGCGATCGGCGCGAAGGGACGCCACGTGCTGCTGCAGTTCCTCTTCGAGGCGATCGCGCTCTCGATTGCAGGCGGGCTCGTCGGAGTGCTCCTGGGGACGGGCGTGTCGAAACTGATCGCGAAGTTCGCCGGCTGGCCCGTCGAGGTAACGATGGGTTCGGTGCTGCTCGCCTTCGGCTTCTCCGCCGCGATCGGCATCTTCTTCGGTTTCTACCCGGCGAAGAAGGCCTCGAGGCTCGACCCGATCGACGCGCTTCGCTACGAGTAGCGTCTGTGGATTGTGAAAGCGAAGCTTTCGCTGTTCCTCGTCGGAGCGAAGCTTCGACGCTTTCAGCGCCGCCCCGCCGCGGGAGCTCTGCTCCCGCGAGGAAGGGCGGAAGCTGCGCTTCCGCACTCCACATCCGCGGCCGTTTGTGACTCCCTCGAAAACTCACACCCCTTCCGTCTCTCGATTCTCAATTCCCAATTCTCAATTCCGCCTTCGACGCCCCTTCCCCTTTACAATGACTGCGCTTGCTAGAGAACGGAACGCGCTTGGGTCCCTACGAAATCGTCGCGCCGATCGGCGCGGGCGGGATGGGAGAGGTATACCGCGCGCACGACACGCGGCTCGGGCGCGAGATCGCGATCAAGGTACTCCCCGAGCAGCTCGGCTCCGACCCCGACGCGCGGGCCCGGTTCGAGCGCGAGGCGCGCGCGATCGCCGCGATCTCCCATCCGAACATCCTCGCGATCCACGACTTCGGCAACCACGAGGGCACGTACTTCACAGTCACCGAGCTCCTCGAGGGAGTGACGCTCCGCGGCCGCCTCCTGCAGGGGAAGATCGACTGGCGCGCCGCGATCGATATCTGCGCCGACATCGCCGACGGGCTCGCGCATGCGCACGGCCGCGGGATCGTCCACCGCGACCTCAAGCCCGAGAACATCTTCCTGATGAACGACGGCCGCGTGAAGATCCTCGACTTCGGTCTCGCGCAGGCAAGCGAAGCGACGGTCAGCCCCGAGGGAGACACCTCGCCGCTCGCGATCACCGGACCTAACAGGATCATCGGCACGCTCGGCTACATGTCTCCCGAGCAGCTCCGTGGAGAGCCGGTCGACGAAGCGACCGACATCTTCGCGCTCGGCTGCATTCTCTTCGAGCTCGTCACGGGCCGCCGCGCGTTCTGGCGCGACACCGCTGTCGACACGATCTCGGCAATTCTGCACGAGTACCCTGACGACTACCACGAGCTGAGCCGCGTCGTGCCCCCGGACGTCGAGACGATCGTCTCGCACTGTCTCTCGAAGCAGCGCGAGCAGCGATACCAGTCGGCGCGCGACCTGGCGATGACCTTTCGCGCGATCTCTTCGCGCTCGGGCGAGCACATCGTCCCGCTGACGCTCGCGAAGACGACGAAGCGCAAGCGCGCGACGGCGCGCATCGATTCGCTCGCCGTCCTCCCGTTCGCGAACGTCGCCGGTACCCCCGAGGCCGAGTACGTCTGCGACGGCATCACCGAAACGCTGATCAACGTCCTCTCGACGATTCCGAAGCTGCGGGTGATGGCGTCGAGCACGATCTTCCGCTACAAGAACGAACAGCTCGACCCGGTGACGATCGGTCGCCGCCACGCGGTTCACACGATCGTCGCGGGACGCGTCATGTGGAGCGGCGAGGAGCTCTCGGTGAGCGTCGAGATCGCAGGCACGTCCGACGGTGCGCGCGTCTGGGGCCGGCAGTTCGAGGGCCGCCGCGAGAATCTGCTCGAGCTGCAGGACCAGATCGCGACCGCGCTCGAGGAGCAGATCCGCGCGCGCGTCGGCGGCACGCGCACGAAGAAGACGGTCAAGCGCAAGCCGACGAGCGACAGCGAGGCCTACCAGCTCTACATCCGCGGCCGCTTCAACTGGAACAAGCGGACGGTCGAGGGGATCCGGCGCGGCATCGAGTACTTCGAGCAGGCGATCGAGCGCGACCCGACGTTCGCCCTCGCCTACGTCGGCATCGCCGACGCGTACATCACGCTGGCGACGAACATCCCGCTGCCTCCTCGGGAAACAATGCCGAAGGCGAAGGCGATGGCGCAGAAGGCGCTCCAGCTCGACCCGGATCTCGCCGAGGCGCATGCGTCGCTCGCCTCCGTGCTCTGGTGGCACGAGTGGAACCGCGTCGAGGCGGAGAAGGAGTTCCGCCAGGCCCTGCGCCTCAACCCCAGCTACGCGCAGGCCCGCGATTCGCTCGGCCTCATGCTCGCCGAGATGGGGCAGTTCGACGCGGCGATGGAGGAGCTGGCCCGCGCGCACGAGCTCGACCCGCTCTCTCTGGCGATCGGCACCCACTTCGCGCTCCCGATTCTCTTTTCCGGCGCGGTGGAGGCGGCGCTCGAGCAGCTGCTCCAGGTGCTGGAGATCGAGCCTAACTTCATCCCAGCGCTCGGCTGGCTCGGCATCACCTACGAGCACCTCGGCATGCACGCCGAGGCGATCGAGACCTTCACGCGCATCCTCTCGATCAACGACGTGCTGATCATCCGCGCCGCGATGTCGCACGCGCTCGCCGTGTCGGGCCGGCGGAGCGACGCCGAGGCCACGCTCAACGACCTGCTGTCGCTCGCGGGACGCAGGTACGTCTCCCCCTACGACATTGCCATCGCGCACGCGGGGCTCGGCAATACGAAGCTCGTATTCGATTACCTCGAGTCGGCCTTCACCGACCGCTCGGCGTGGATGGTCTTCGTCGCCGTCGACCCGCGCCTCGAACCGTACAAGGACGACCCGCGATTCAAGGAGTTGCTGCAGAGGTGCGGGCTGGGTCCGACAGCTTAGGCGAGAGGCGAGAGGCGAAAGGC
>JAMPYE010000481.1 GCA_023700825.1 Thermoanaerobaculia bacterium
CCGTCGAGGAACGGATTCACCACGTCGAACGATGTACGGCGCGGATGCAGGAGCGGCGCGACGAGGTGGTGAAGCGGCTCATGTGGGAGATCGGCAAGTCGCTCCCCGATTCGGAGAAGGAGTTCGACCGGACGATCGTCTACATCCGCGACACGGTCGATGCGCTCAAGGACCTCGACCGCGCCTCGTCTCGCCTGGTCATCGAGGAAGGCGTCGTCGGCCAGATCCGCCGCGCCCCTCTCGGCGTCGTGCTCTGCATGGGGCCGTTCAATTACCCCCTCAACGAGACCTTCACGACGCTGATCCCGGCGCTGATCATGGGGAACACGATCATCTTCAAGCCGCCCAAGCTCGGCGTCCTGCTTCACGCGCCGCTGCTCGAGGCGTTTCGCGACTCGTTCCCGAAGGGAGTCGTGAACACCGTCTACGGCGACGGTCCCACGGTGATCACGCCGCTGATGAAGTCGGGGAAGATCGACGTCCTCGCCTTCATCGGCTCGAGCCGCGTCGGGGACATCCTCAAGAGCCAGCACCCGAAGCCGCACCGCCTTCGCTGCGTCCTGGGGCTCGAGGCGAAGAACGCAGCGATCATCCTTCCGGACGCCGACCTCGACCACGCCGTCAAAGAGTGCACGTTAGGCGCGCTCTCGTACAATGGACAGCGATGCACGGCGATCAAGATGATCCTCGTTCACGAATCGATCGCCGGGGCGTTTCTGGAGAGGTTCTGCGCCTCGGTCGACGCGCTCCGCGACGGGATGCCGTGGGACGCCGGCGTTCAGATCACCCCGCTTCCCGAGCAGGACAAGACGTCGTGGATGCGAGAGCTCGTGGACGACGCCGTCGCGAAAGGCGCGAAGGTCGTGAACGGCCGAGGGTGTGAGACGGAAGCGACCTGGATGCATCCGGCGGTCGTCTACCCCGTCGGCCCGGAAGCGCGCCTTTATCGTGAGGAGCAATTCGGCCCCGCCGTTCCGGTCGCGCCGTTCCGTGACGTCGACGACGCGATGCGCTACGTGGCCGACTCGAACTACGGCCAGCAGGTCAGCATCTTCGGGAGCGACCCGGAGGCGATCGCGGCGCTGATCGACCCTCTCGTCAACCAGGTCTGCCGCGTGAACATCAACAGCCAGTGCCAGCGCGGCCCCGACACATTCCCGTTCACGGGACGCAAGGACTCCGCGGAGGGGACGCTTTCGGTGACCGATGCGCTGCGCGTCTTCACGATCCGCAGCCTCGTCGCCGCCAAGCTGAACGACGCGAACAGGCGGATCATCCGCTCGATCCTCACCGAGCGCTCGTCGAAGTTTCTGTCGACGGACTTCATACTGTAGGGCAGGCCAGAGGCCAGAGGCCAGAGGCCAAAGGCCAGAGCTGGCGAACTGCGATGAGCAGGTCAAAGGTCAGAGGTCAAAGCAGGCGAAGGGCGAGTGGCGAGAGGCGAGGGGGGGCGCGTCGTGCAGACGCGTCGCGTAGCGACGGCCGACCATAGCCCCCGGTCGAAGACCGGAGGGAGCTCGACGAAAACGTATCCGCGCCGCGGAGCGGCGCTGGACCGACTCCGTCGGCACGTTGTGGCGTCACGAAAAAGGGGGCGCTCGACGCGCCCCCCAAATTCGAAATTCGAAATCCGAAATCCGAAATCCCCTACTTCTCGTCCTGCTCCTTCGACATGTACGCGCCGCCGGTGCCGTGTGCGGCGATCTCGCGCTCGAGGTGCTTTGCCATCACGCTGTGATGCCTTCCGTAGAAGAAATAGATGACGAAGCCGAGCGTGAGCCAGGCGAAGAGACGCCACCAGTTCTCGACCGGGAGTGAGAACATGAGCAGCAGACAACTGAGCACTCCCATGATCGGGACGAACGGCACCCATGGACAGCGGAACGGCCGCTCGGCGTCGGGGTACTTCTTCCGCATGATCAGGACGGCCGCGCAGACGATCACGAACGCGAGCAGCGTGCCGATGTTCGTGAGGTGGAGCAGCGCGTCGATCGGCAGCAGCCCCGAGAGCGTCATCACGAAGAGGCCGATGAGGATCGTCGACTTCCACGGGGTGCGGAACTTCGGGTGAACGTCGGCGAAGAAGTCGTGCGGCACGAGTCCGTCGCGCGCCATCGCGAGAAAGACGCGCGGTCCCGACAGCATCATGACGAGCAGCACCGAGGTGATGCCCGCGACACCCGCGGCGGCGATGAGTCCTTCGGCCCAGCCGATGCCCTTCTGCTGGAACGCGCGGCTCACGGGGGCGGCGATGTCGAGCTCGTTGTACCGCACCATGCCGGTGAGCACGGCGACGACCGCGATGTAGAGCACGGTGCAGATGACGAGCGACGCCACGATTCCGATCGGCACGTCGCGCTGCGGGTTCCGCGCTTCTTCCGTGTGCGTCGACACCGAGTCGAAGCCGATGTAGGCGAAGAAGATGATCGCCGCGCCCGCGAGCATCCCGATCGGCGAGCCTCCCGCGTCGGTCTGTCCCGCGACGTGATTTCCGAAGAAGCTGATTCCCGTCCAGCCGTAAGGCGCGAAGGGAACCCAGTTGTCGGTGTTGATGAAGAACACGCCGACGCCGATCACGAAGAGCACCGCGGCGACCTTGATCATGACCATGGCCGCGTTGAAGGACGCGCTCTCCGCGATTCCCTTGACGAGGATCATCGTCACGACGAGGACGATGATGATCGCGGGCAGATTGACGATCGAGCCGGTGTCGACGAACCCGCCCGAGGCCACGTCGTATCGCCACGGAGATTCGCGGAGCGTCGGCGGCAGCTCGTAGCCGAGCTTCGAGAGAACGTTCTGAAAGTAGCCCGACCAGCCGGTGGCGACCGTTGCGCTGCCGACCGCATACTCGAGAACGAGATCCCAGCCGATGATCCAGGCGAATAGCTCGCCGAGAGTCGCGTAGGCGTAGGTGTACGCCGATCCGGCGACCGGGACCATCGACGCGAACTCGGCGTAGCAGAGTGCGGCGAAGATGCAGGTGATGCCCGCGACGACGTACGAGAGCATGAGCGCGGGGCCGGCAATGTTGTGGGCCGCGGCACCCGTGGCGACGAAGATGCCCGCTCCGATGATCGCCCCGACACCGAGGCTGGTGAGGTGGACGGGACCGAGGACGCGGCGGAGCCGGTGCTCGCCCTTCATCTCCTCGAGCAGGAGCTCGAGAGGTTTGCGCGCGAAGAGGCGCTTCATCATTGGTTCATCTCCTTGAACCAGCAGCGTTCCGCGCGGAATCATCGCACACGGGCCGGAGAAGTGCAGTGCGATCCTTCCGAGAGAAGCTCACTCGGGGGCGCGCATGCGTTCGCTACTCCGTGGGACGCAGGCTCGACTCGAGCTCGCGATAGTCGTCGGTGCGGGGGAGAGCCTCCATGAGGAGTCGGAGCGTCTCGGGTGGCGCCATCCATCGGCGCGCGTCGAGGTCGAGCCAGCCTCCGGTGCTCGTCACGCGCGCGGCGAGCTTGCCGCCCGCGCGAAAGAACTCGTTGCGCAGGCGAAAGCGCGAGCCGTCTGTGCTGAGCCCCGCTGCCGTCAGGCTCACCGTGACCGATTCGAGCAGGCGGCTCTCCCGGTAGTAATCGAGCTCGTCGCGAACGATGACGGGGCCGATCCGGAGTCGCTCGAACTCCCGCATCTCGAATCCGTTCGCCGCGAAGTACATCATCCTCGTGTCGGCGGACAGATCGAGGTAGGCCGTGTTCTTCATGTGCGCGTTGAAGTCCATGTCACCCCAGCCGACCTGGAACGTGGCTTCGAATGCCTTGCTCATGAGCGATACTTTACTAAGGAGCGCGGATGTTCATCGGACATTTTGGCATCGGGTTCGGCGCGAAGCGGGTCGCTCCTCGCGTTTCGCTCGGA
>JAMPYE010000482.1 GCA_023700825.1 Thermoanaerobaculia bacterium
GCTGGAGTTCCGAGAAACCTACAACCGCAAGTGGCTCGTCGAGCGTCACGACTACCGCACCCCGCAGCAGGCGCGAGCCGAACTACTTGATCGCGAGCGGGCCGCTTGATTACAGTCGTTCAACTGTCCACGGAATCGGGGGCGCTACAAGAGCCATCTTCCGCTCGCCGATCACGAAGGCTCCGGCGAGGAAGACGACGCAGATCACGACGACGCCGACTGCGAGCGGCCACCACGGAACCGATATCGCGGCCCCGACGGCCGGCTTCGATACGGTCTGCACGATTCCAACGACGGCACCGTCCTTGAAGATCGGGGTGGCGATCGTCAGCAGGCCGTCTTTCGACCACTCGAGCGCGACGACTTCTTTCGTTGCGGCCGCGTCGCCGGCGTTGCCCTCGACCGCGGACGCGAGCTCCTGGCCGAGGTCGTAGATCGGCTTTTCGTCGCGCACCATCCGCCGCGGCAATTCACCGTTCGCGACATCTTCGGGGAACGACGATGCCTCGATCGTACGGTTGTCGGTGTTCGAAATGCGGACTTTGCGCCCATCGGCGCCACCGCTCCAGCTTGCAACGGCGGCACGGACTCCCTCGCCCTCGGCCCCGAGCCATCCCGCGGTGTCCGCGATCGCCCGGAGGGTCACGATCGCGCTGCGCTCGGCCTCGGTTCGAGCGTTCGCGTTCACGTTCGACGACTCGAGCATGTGCAGCAGGAGCGCTGCCAGCGCCCCGCCCAGGGCGAGCGCCACGAGGATCGTTCTTCTCAGTCGGAAGCTCATCTGCCTCCTCTCGGGTCGCGCGCGGCTACTTTTTCCTCAGGCGTGAGACGGCGTCCGTGACCTCGGCCTGCGCCTTGTCGAGCGCCGCCTTCGGCGTCAGCACCTTCTTCGTGATCGCGTTCATCGCCGTCGTGACCGGCGACCAGACCATCGTCATTTCCGGCACGTTAGGCATCGGCACCGCGGTATCGACCTGCGCGCGGAACGCCTTCATCACGGGATCGGCCGCGACCTGCGCGTCGGCGTAGACGTTCTTGTTCGCGGGAGTCTGCCGGCCCTGGAGCGCCATGATCTTCGCGGCGGGAACGTCGGTCAGGTACTGCGCGAACGCGAACGCGGCGTCCTTGTTCTTCGACGGCGCGGCGATGTAGACGCCTTCGACGGTCATCCACGGGGCGAGAGGCTTGCCGCCGGCCTCGGTGACCGTCGCCAGCATCGCGATTCCGTACTGGATCTTCGGCGAGATCTCGCCAAGGAACCACGGCCCATTGAAGACGATCGCGGCTTTCCCCTCATTGAAGAGCGCGGTGATGAGCGCCGTCGAGGGCTCCGCCGGCAGGATCTTGTCCTTCTCGAACCACTTCATCAGGAGGTCGACCGACTTGACGTTCGAGGCGTTGTTTACGTTAGGCTTGCCGTCCTTGGCGAAGACGCCTCCGCCGTACGCGTTGAACAAGGGCGAGTGGTAGTACCAGTTCGAGTACCAGTACGCGAGACCGAAGGTGCCGGCCGACCGGTTGGTGAGCTTCTTCGCCGTCGCGACGAGCTCGGTCGTCGTCGTCGGCGGCGTCGCCACCAGCTTCTTGTTGTAAATCATCGTCAGGCACTTGTAGTTGAGCGGCAGCCCCCAGACGGCCTTGCGATAGGTCATCGCCTGCATCGTCGTGGGGATGAACCGGTCGGTCAGCTTCTTGTCGAGATAGAAGTCGATCGGCTCGATCGTGTTGCCGGCCTCGATCCAGCCGCCGAGTCGATCCTGGGCGTAGATGAAGACGTCCGGGCCCTTGCCGCGCGGAACGGCCGCGGTGATCTTGTCGGCGAACGCGTCGTACGGGACCGCGAGCGTCGTCGCCTTGATCTTCCCCTGCGACGCATTGAAGTTCGCCACGACCTTCTCGAAGGCGTCCTTCTCGCCTCCGCGATAGGCGTGCCAGATCGTGATCTGCTGCGCTGCGAGCGGCGCCGCGAATAGCAACAGTGCGAGTGTCGTAAGAAGTGCGAGTCGGAGTCTCATGCGTCGTCTTCCTTTTCAGCTCTTCCGTGTCCGTGGATTTCTGCAGCCCCGCCTCAGGCGGTCAGGCGCGTCTCCTTCACTGCGTCGAACAGGTGGATCGACTCGATCTCGAGCTTGAGCTCGATGCTGTCGCCCGGCTTCGGCAGCTGGTGCGACTCGAGAGAAGCGACGAGCAGGTCGTCGCCCAGCTTGAGGTGGATGATCACCTGGTGTCCGATCGGCTCGACGATGTCTACGGTTCCGCGAATCGTGATCGTCTCGCCGCGCCCTTCTTTTCCCGACTCGATGACGTTCTCGGGACGGATGCCGAGGACGACTTTGAGCCCTTCCTTTCCCTGCGTCAGCGGCTTCATCGACGCCGGCACGGCGAAATCGAGTCCGGAGGTCCGGATGCGGTTTCCGCCCTCCACGATCGTCCCGTCGGCGAAGTTCATGGGCGGCGTGCCGATGAAGTTCGCGACGAAGAGGTTGTCGGGCTTCTCGTACACCTCGAGCGGCGTGCCGACCTGCTGGAGCTTGCCGTCCTTCATCACGGCGATCCGGTGCCCCATCGTCATCGCCTCGATCTGGTCGTGCGTAACGTACACCGTCGTCGTCTTCAGCCTGTGCTGGAGCTTCGAGATCTCGGCGCGCATCTGCACGCGCAGCTTCGCGTCGAGATTCGAGAGCGGCTCGTCGAAGAGGAAGACCGAGGGCTTGCGGACGATCGCGCGACCGACCGCGACGCGCTGCCGTTGCCCGCCGGAGAGCTCCTTCGGCTTGCGCTCGAGCAGGTGCGAGATCCCGAGGATCTCGGCCGCCTCGCCCACGAGCCGGTCGATCTCGGGTCGCGGAGTCTTCTTCAGCTTGAGGCCGAACTCGAGGTTCTCCTTCACCGACATGTGCGGGTAGAGCGCGTAGCTCTGGAAGACCATCGCGATGTCACGATCCTTCGGCGGAAGATCGTTGACTACCCGCTCCCCGATCTTCACGTCACCATCGGAGATCTCCTCGAGCCCGGCGATCATCCGGAGCGCGGTCGACTTGCCGCACCCCGAAGGGCCGACCAGCACCATGAACTCTTCGTCGCGGATCTCGAGGTTGAGCCCCTCGATGACTGAAACCGCTCCGTACCGCTTGGCCACGTTTTCGAAAACGACATTTGCCATCGTCTCTCGTGCCTCGCTCTCAGTTCGATCCTACGACCCGCGCTTCGCTGCGATGATCCGCGCTCCTCGCGGCGGCACCTGCAGGTCCACGCTCCCCTCCGTGACGGAGACGGCGTCTCCGGTCAGTGCATCGGTAACTTCGCTCTTCCATGCCGCTGGCGCCGCGAACTTCGCGCTGGCGGGCTCCGCGCCGCGATTCACGGCGACGACGACCGCATCCGCCGATTCTTCGTCCGCCAGCTGGTAAACCAGAAGGTCGCCATCCGTCGCTACGAGCGTCATCGTCCCGCGTGACAGGGCCTTGTGCGCGGCGCGCGCCGCGAGCAACTCGCGATAGAGCTCGCGCATCGCCTCGTCCCGCTCGAGCCCCGCGCCCGGCTTCACTCCGAGCTCGCCCCACGGCATGTCGCTGCGGTTTGCGGGCCAGTCTCCGCCTGCGCGGCCGACTTCCTCGCCGTAGTAGATCGTCGGGATGCCCGAGGTCGTCAGCTGCAGGATCGCGGCGAGCCGGAACAGCTCCTTGTCCCCCTCGAGCTGGTAAAGGCCGCCAGGCGTGTCGTGCGAGCTGAGGTAATGCGAGAGGCGGTAGCCGGCGCGGACCTTCTCGCGCGACTTGAGGTACTTCCCGAAGGCGACCGTCCGGCCGCGCCCCTGCACCCAGGCAAGTGCGCTCCCCTGGAAGCCGAAATCGAATCC